>NZ_FXUJ01000005.1:0-168815 GCF_900182865.1 Desulfonatronum zhilinae | reverse complement strand
GTCTACCTCTTAATGAACCTGGCCTGCTTCTGGGTGATCTGCCGTTTGTCCACGGACGGCCGCAACCTCAAGCTGGATGACTTAAACGGCCTGTACCAGCGTTCCCCCGGTCTGGCCCTGGTCCTAGCCGTGTCCGCCTTCGCCCTGGTGGGCCTGCCGCCCACAGCAGGGTTCATGGGCAAGCTGTTCCTGCTCAACTCCGCCTGGATGGAAGGCTACCATTGGCTAGTGATCATCGCGGTGCTCAACTCGGCCATCGCCATCTACTACTACCTGAACTTGGTCCGCCACGCCTACACCCGCGACGCGCCAACCGACGTGCCGGCCGAGGCACTGGCCGTGCCCAACCCCGGCCTGCTCTGGGGTGGACTGCTCGCCGCCGCCGTGCTCTGGCTCGGTGTCGCCCCGGGCACCCTGTTTTCTTTTGCCCAGCTGGCCGGAGCAACGGTAGGGGTAGGGCCGTAGCTACCAACTCAACAATTTGATCATGGCTTCACGCCCTCTCCGGACTGTCCGGAGAGGGCGTTGCTTTTGTTTATTCCAACCGAAATCCATGTCCATTGTCCGGTAATGCGGCGAGCAGCAGCATTACACGGGTTCGTCACTATTTAGGGTGAAAGTGACCCAAACCCCAAGGAGTCAAAACACCGCACTTTGCATTGAAGCACATGGAACTATTTTTGCTTAATACACATTACTTGCTGAACCGGCTATCCCACAATCTGGTGATAAACACCAGAAATCCTTGAATTAATGGCGCATCACACGCAAACCTCGCGGAGCATGACTATGTCCACGTTTCTGACTCGCTTGATTCTCGTTCTAGTTTTGTCCTTGATTCTCTTGAGTTGCGGCGGAGGCTCTTCGGGTTCGAACAGCGACGATCCGCCAGCACCGCCACCACCAGCCAACGCCGTTTCATTAGCGGCGGACCCCGTGGAGGTCGGCAGAGGATCGCCCAGCCTGATCACCGCCAGCCTTGGCGAGGAAGTCGAAGGCGCCAAACACAACCGGCCGGTCAACTTTGAAATCAAGATCAATGAAAGTGGCGGAGAGATAGAGTCCGCAGACCAACAAACAGACGAACAAGGCCGCGCACGAGCAATCTACCGAGCGGGCAATGGTGGAGGAACCGACGTACTTCGGGCCATCATTCCTCCATATGGTGACTCCACGGTAAACATCAAGGTTTTTCACGTGGATCCGGTTCGCCAGTCTCTGAAGATTACCGCTGATCCAAACAAAGTGGACATGGACGGGGTCAGCAAAATCACCGCCACGCTCACCGACAAGGACGGACCGGTTCCAGGGGTTGTCGGCACGTTTTCCTTTGTCAGCAATCCGTCCGGGGGACGACTCGCCGCCACCGACCGATCCACTGGTCCCGACGGGGCGATCATCGCGAATTATCGGGCAGGCAATCGTCCAGGGGTGGACATCGTCCAGGCCAGTTTCGGACCAAGCATCTCGGCCACGGTCAACATCACCGTGGACAACCCCACGGCCACCATCACGGTTTCCCCTACCACCCTTCCGGCGGCCGAGCAGTTCGTTCCGTATTCCAGTTTGCTGACCGCTTCCGGGGGTAGGCCGGACTATAGTTTTAGCGTGGCCACCGGCTCCGCCATGCCCCCAGGCGTCACGCTCGGTGCCAACGGAGTGGTTACGGGCAACGCCGGTACAATGCGACCCGGCACCTATAGCTTCGTGGTCCAGGTCCAGGACTCGGCTGGAAGAGTCAAGCTGCAAACCATCAACCTGGTCGTCAACGAACCCAGTTCGGATCTCGAGATTACGACGAGCCAACTCAATGAAATCACGATCGGCGTTCCATATAGCGATCGGCTTGAAGCATCCGGCGGACGACAGCCTTACGTATGGTCGGTGGCAACAGGATCCAGTCTGCCGGCATGGCTCACCCTCACCGCCAACGGAATCATCAATGGAACTGCCCCCGCGACCACTACGCCGGGCGAAGTGAGCTTCATCACCCAGGTACTGGATGCAAACGGAACCATCCGCACAAATCGGATCACGGTGGACGTGCAAACTCCATAGCCAATACAGTCAACTCCATCCTCAAGCCCTGGTTTGCTTCGGCGTCCCCGAGACGAACCAGGGCTTTTCCATGCCCGATCCCTTCCCCTCCGCCATCTTGGATAACCACCCCGGCGGCACTTCACTCCAAAGTCAAAAAACCGCCGATCATTCCGGCCAGCCGTTCCGGCTCCTGGTACATCACCCCGTGCCCGCCACCCTGAATTTCGACGGCCCGGGCGCGGGGCAGGGCCTGGGTCAGGATATGGGCGTTTCCCGGGGGGATGACCCGGTCTTCGGTTCCGGTGATGATCAGGGCGAGGATGGGGATGGTTGAAAGTCGGTCGCAGGCGCCGGGCCAGGTACGCAGGGTTCGGGCCTGGCGCTGGATGTGGGCGTCGATGATCGGGGCGGTGATAGGGGGAAGGTATGCGGAGGGGTCGGGGTTTTGACGCAGCCAGGCTTGAGGAAAGAGGTTTGTCAGCATGCGCTGGATGCGTTCTTCCAGGGTTCCGGAAAGGTCGGTCAGGGAATTCCAGATCGCGTCGTCCGGCCAGATCGCGGCCTCGCCGCCGCACGAGGCGGTCAAAAGGATCAGCCTGTTCACCCGGCGCGGATGGCCTAGAGCCAGTTCCTGGGCGATGAACGCGCCCATGGACCAACCCAGGACAGAGGCCTTTTCGATATCCAACCCGTCCAACAAGGCCAGTGTATCGTCGGCGAACAATTCGATGGAGTACGGCGCGTCCGAGGAGCCGCTGAACCCCATGCCCCGGTTGTCGAACACGATCACCCGGCGGTCTCGTGCCAAATGGTGAATCAGAACCGGAGGCCACATCTCCATCAACCCGCCGTAGCCCATGATCAGCACCAGGGGCTCAGAGGCTTCCCCTCCGGCCTCGAACGGCCCGAACTCCCGGTAAGTGATCTGAATGTCCCCCGCCGTCACCAAGCCGGTCTCGTACAACTCACTCACTCCGCTCGCCTCCCTTGCCACCTCCCCACCTTCATACCTTCCCTCCCTGCCATACGCGCCTCAGTGTTCGAAGACCATCCGCACCCGGTGCTTGTGCCCGGTGCTTTCCAGGCGCACCGTGTCCGCGTACTGGCTGATCAGATAGCCGGAGAGCCTGGCGAAGGCCTGGTCGTCCTTCAAAAGCTGCTCGGGACTGGGCCGATGGTGGCTCAGAATGACCGGCTCTCCCTGGTAGGTCATGTCCACTTGAACCTGAAACTCGTCAAAGTACGCCGCCAAGAGAACTTCTTCGCCCTGGGACAACCCCTGTCCGACCAGCGACTCGTGCAGTTCCGCGGCCGCGGCCGCAGCTTTGCGGATCACCTCGGGCCGGGCTCCCCACTTGCCGCCCAGGTCCAGAAAAAAATCGTAGATTTTTTGCCCTGAACCATTGGCGGCGCTCAGGAGCAGTTCGGCCCGGTCGCCGATGCCGATGCGAAAAAGCAGGTTCAAAAGCACCCCGGTCACCGCGGTCAGGGCAATGGACGAGCCGAAGATGGGCTTGAACTGGTCGGGCAGAGGCGCGTAGATCTCCGGGGCCACCAGTACGCTCATGCCCATGATCAGGGAAATACCGACAACGAAGGTCTTTCTGGAGTCGATCATTCGGGTCATGACGATGGACCAGCCGGTGACGATCATGAAGCAAGCGGCGTAGATGATGATCGCGCCGATCACCGGAACGGGCATATTGCTCAGGACGTAGGCCGGTTGGGGCATAAACGCCAAGGCGATGAAAAAAATCCCCGTGGCGTGGCCGATGTAGCGGCTTGTGGCCCCGGAGGCGTAGGACATGCCGATGTTGGAGGAGGACGCGGCCAGCCCGGTTCCGCCCAACAAGCCGGCCGCTGCGGTGCCCAGCCCCTCGGCGTTGATTCCGCGTTGCACGGACTGCATGTCCACCCGCTTCCAGTCCAGGTCGTTGATTTTTTGGCAGGTGATCACGTCGCCGGTCAGTTTCAGGGACGAACAGATCATGGCGATGAGAAAAGGCAGGATGAACGCGGGGTCAAAGGCCAGCCCCGGATGGACGATCTGGGGCAGCGCCACCAGGGGCAGTTCCCCCAGTCGGTCGCGCATCCCCACGGGCAGCACCCCCAGAACGTAGGCCGAGCCGTAGCCGAAGATGATCCCCAAGAGGATCGAGTAAAGCTTGAAGCCCCGTTTGCCCCAGACCGTGAACCCGACGATGGTTGCCAGAGTGCCCACGCCCACTAGGACTTCGCTCACTTCGATCAGCGTGTCCTCGCGGCCCAGCCCGAACAGGGACTTGACGGCGTACGGGGCCAGGGCCAGACCGACCATGGCCACCACCAGCCCGGCCACTTCGGGAGGGAACAGGGTGCGCAGCCTGCCGACGACACGGGCCAGCAGGATCTGCATGACCCCGGCCGCGGCGGTCATGCCGCAGACCAGGGCAAGACCGCCGACCTGGGCCGCGCTGATGGAGGCCTGGAAATAGATGAAGGAACTGGTGTGCAGGCAAAAATAGCCCGAGCCGATTCCCCACTTCCTGGTGGCCTGAAGAATGCTGGCCAGCCCTCCGGCGATCAGGCCGACGCTGACCAGGGACCGGGTCTGGGCCGCGTCCGCGCCCAGGGCCTGGGCGAAAAACACGGCGGCCATCAGGCTGGAGATCAGCAGCGCGCCGTGCTCCACGCCGAGAACCGCCAGGGTCCAGACCGAGGGCCGATCGTTAACCCCGTAGAGCAGGTTTGGGGGCTTTCGCGCTTGAATGATTTTTCGTTTTCCCATAGCAGATTCCATTGGTGACCCGTTCACATCGTGAAAGGGCCGTGGGCGCCCCCGACGTCGAACCGTGAAGACGTTGCCCGCATCACTGATAAACCTGTCGTCGATACCAGGCAAGGTCACTTCATGACGCATTTGTTTTCCGTATTGGTGTTTTTTTTCCTGCTGACGGGAATCAGCGGCTGCTCCGCCATCACGTCCCGGACGTCCCCCGCTCCCGTGCCGTCTTCCGTGCCCTCTACCGGTCCATCCACCGCGCATTCCACTTTCGCGTCTCCAGCCGGAGACGGGAGTTTCACCCGGACCACTGAGTCTCGCGTGATCCTCGGCGTGGACGTCCTGCTGGACCGGGACTGGCGGACCACGGTGCGCGGAGCGGACGGCGGGCAGGTGATGATCTCGTTTTTCGATTTGCTGCTCAAGGGACGCACCGTGGGCCTGCTGACCAACCCCACCGGGGTGGACGCCAAACTGCGCTCGACCATCGACCTGCTCCACGAGCATCCCGACGTCCGCCTGGGGGCCCTGTTCGCCCCGGAGCACGGCATTCGCGGGGACATCTACGCCGGGGAGGCCGTGACCGACGACGTGGAGCCCCTGACCGGGGTGCCGGTATACAGCATCTACCGCCGCAAACCCACCCCGGCCATGCTGGCCGGACTGGACGCGGTGCTCTACGACATCCAGGACATCGGGGCCAGCTCCTACACGTACATCTACGCCATGGCCGACATGATGGCCGCCTGCGCCGAGGCCGGGGTTCCGTTCATCGTCCTGGACCGGCCCAACCCCATCGGCGCGGATTTCGTGGACGGCCCGGTGCTGGACACGAGCCGGTTCCGCAGCGGCATCGGGCAGTACGACATCGCCTCCCTGTACGGGATGACCCCCGGCGAGCTGGCCTGGATGCTGAACAGCGAGTTCCTGGCCAAACCCTGCCAGCTGTCCATCATCCCCATGGCCAACTACCGGCGGACCATGCGCTACCCGGATACCGGCCTGCCCTGGGTGCCCACCTCCACGCACATCCCCTGGCCCATTTCGGCGGTGCATTACAGCCTGACCGGCGTGCTGGGCGAAACGCGGGGCGGCCTGAACATCGGAGTGGGCTACACCCTGCCCTTCGAGTGTCTGGCCGCGCCCTGGATGGACCGCCACAAGCTGGTGGCGGCCATCAATGCCCGAAACATCCCCGGGCTGCGCGCCCGCCCCATCTCCTACGTTCCGGGCTACGGCGGCCATGCCGGACAAACCGTACACGGCGCGCACCTGGTGGTCACCGATCCCCTGGCCCTGCGCCCCATGACCGCCCAGATCACCCTGATGACCATCCTCCAGAATCTCTACCCGGAACGCAAACTCTTCGACAATCCGGGCATCCGGGAAAGCCTGTTCGACCGGGCCCTGGGCACGGACCAAATCCGGCTCATGGTCGCCCAGGGCGCGGACGCCGAAGCCATCGAACGGGCCATCGCTCCAAGACGGGACCGGTTCAAGGAGTTGCGGCGGAAATATTTGTTGTATGAGCCGAGGTGAGCCAAGGGGAGAGAAGGATGGGATTCAGGAGCCAGGAGTCAGAAGGCAGGGGCAGGGGCAGAAATCAGGATCGGGAGTGTGACAGAGGCGCAATCCCGACAAAGAAATGTGCTTGATGAGAGCTGAGTCACTAAACCGTTAAACCGTTAAACCGTTGAACCCCAAAAAGGGAGGCCGACATGGAAGAATTGCTGTTCAAAAGCGAAGAACCCAAAAGCCGGGGCGATGTAGCGGCGTTTCTGCGGCAATTGGCGGACAAGGTCGAGGCGGGGGAAGTGATTTTGCGGCAGGGAGACCAGGAACAACAGGTCCGGATTCCCCAAAACCTGGTCCTGGAAACCAAGCTGGAGCGGGAAACCAAGCGAGACGGCCAGAAAATGAGCCTGGAAGTGGAACTGGAATGGCGGCCCGGCGGCGGATCGGCGACCAGCGGCGTCGAGCTGGCATGAGGGCCTGGCCCATGTCCCGGGACATGCCCTGGAGCGGCCTGAAGGTGGCCGCCGCACTTCTCTGCCTGGTGTTCTGGGGTGTTGCCTGCAATGCTGATCAGCAATCCGGAGGTGAGGCCATGCCCACACCGCAAGCCATCCAACTCCCCGAACCGGCCCTGTCCGGCCCCGTCTCCCTGGAGGAAGCCCTGGCCCTGCGCCGCTCCGTGCGCGGCTTCAGCGACCACCCCGTAACCCCGGCCGAGATCGGCCAACTGCTCTGGGCCGCCCAGGGCGTCACCGAGCCCCGGCGGGGGCTGCGCACGGCGCCCTCGGCCGGGGCGACCTATCCCCTGAAGATCATCGTCATCGTCGGGCGGGCCGAAGGCCTCGCCCCTGGCGCGTACCGCTACGCGCCAGGACGTCATGATCTCATCCCGGTACTCCAGGAGGACCAGCGGCAGTCCCTGGCCCGGGCCGCCCTGAACCAGTCCGCCCTGCTCCAGGCTCCGGTCACCTTCGCCGTCACCGCGGTCCACGCCCGGACCGAAACCCGCTACGGCCGCCGCGCGATCCGCTACGTGGACATGGAAGCCGGCCATGCCGCCCAGAACCTGTCCCTGCAGGCCGTGGCCCTGGGCCTGGGCAGCGTGGTCATCGGCGCATTCGACGACCGGGACGTGGCCGCCCTGCTGAACCTGTCATCCGTCGAAGCCCCGTTGTACCTGATCCCGGTGGGCAAGCCGCGGTAGGGGCGGACCTGGGTGTCCGCCACCGCGCGGATTGCCTGCCCACCGTCTGGAGCAGTTGCCCCGGCGACCGTCAATCCAACCCTTCGCCCATTATCAACGCGACGCTGGTCCTTTCCTGGAAGACCGTGCTACGCGTGCTTGGACGTGACACCTCCCTCAAATTCCAACATTGTCCCCCTCCGGATGCATCTCATAGCTTCCCGCATGAACTGTCATGATCAGAGGCCACGGTCAGCAAGCGCATAAAATCCCCTTCTCTATAAGCCGTTGCCCTGCGCGACCGGGTAATCCTGAACGAGTATACCGTTTCAATTTCAGGACGCGGGGACGGATCGGCCGAAAAGTCGTCCACCATGAGCAGGGTGAACTTGCCGGACTGGATGTTTCATGAAGATGAAAATAACTCTCATCCGCAGATTACGCGGATTGCACGGATGAAGAAAAAAAGAGGGGGGGGGGGGGGGCAAGAACCCTTGACCGAATCGAACGATTCGGTCAAAATGATCAAAAAATTATACAACCAGGGAGGCAAAATGCATACCTACACCGCAAACGAGGCAAAAACCCATTTTGGCGAATTTCTTGATCGCGCTCAGCGCGAACCGGTCGGCGTCATGCGGCACAACAGGATGGTCGGGGTGATGGTCAATCCCCAGGACTATGAAGCCATGCGCGCATTTTACGCCGACCGTCTCCGCCAAACCCTGGACCAGTCCGCCAGAGAAGCGGCCGCTGCCGGACTGACTAGCGATACCCTCGAAAAACTCCTTGCCGATGAAAGCTGAACGGCAACGGCCGTTGGTCGTACTCGACACCAATATCTGGATCAGCGCGGCCCTGTCCCGTGAAGGCTGCCCGGCCCAACTGGCGCGAGCCGTTCTGGGCCTTGGCCAACCTGTTTTTTCCGAGGCCACCTTTGCCGAATTGCAAACAAGACTCTGGCTGCCCAAGTTTGACCGCTACATCAGCATGGAATTGCGCCACTCCATATTGCACGACCTCCGCGCCGCCGGGCAATGGATACGTGTTCCCGAAGGCATCGCATCGCAATCCTTTTGCCGGGATGCGTCCGACGACATGTTCATCCATGCCGCCCTTGCCCCGCAGGCCGAATGGCTGGTTACCGGCGACCACGACCTTTTGGCCGTCAAACCTCTGCCGGGACTGCGTATCCTGACTGCCCAAGAAGCCTTGGAGCAGCTATTTTTGTAACTGCTCAACAAAATTCATGTTTTGCTTTCTCCCGCACAAAGAAAAGCACGGTATACCCGTTCTCCTTATGATTGTTCAGGTTCTGGCCGGCCTGGCTGTGTTGCGTTGATCTCCAGCAGTACGTTTTTCTTGCCCGGGATCAGTTGCGTAGCACGTGCAAAGGCTCGGCAGCACTCCCAGGTGGGCCAGGATCGTCTTGCAGATTTCCCGCTGCCTGTCTGGATCGGCTTCTTCCCGTAATATCTGTCTGATCACCTTGGCCAGAAAATCCGCATATCTGGCAGGCTGTTCCTCCGAGCCGCACCCCATGCCCAGAACCAGGACCAAGCCTAGGTCTAGGCCAGGGGGCGAAATAAAACAAACGGGCCGGATCGTCAGCAAGACGACCCGGCCCGTTTACGTTTACGTTTGAACCGAGGCTAACTCGGACGCACCGCCACCACCGGGCAAGGAGCTTGGCGGAGCACCTTTTCGGCCACCGAGCCGAACAGCAGGCGATCCATGCCCTTGCGCCCGTGGGTGCCCATCACGATCATGTCAGCCTGCTCTTCCTTGGCGCAATTCAGGATTTCCTCGGAAAAGTCGCCGCAGGTCACCTTGGCCCGACAATTCATGTCGCTGAAATGGCGCTCCATGAATTCGGCCAGAGTCTTTTCCCCTTCCGAAACCATGGTCGTGCAAAACGTTTCCATGGAGTTCATCGGGATGCCGAAGTCGGCGTAGATGGTTCCGGACGGAACCACATGGATGCAGACGACTTCCGCGTCCAGTGGCTTGGCCAGAGATTTCGCGTAGTCCGCCACCTTTTCGCTGACGGATGAGAAATCCACCGCGCACAGAATCTTCTTAATGTTCGACATGGGACACCTCCTCTGGATTTTGCATCCAACTCGACGCGGATGCGATACCTCCGCGCTGATCCAAGCGAACGCGGAGCCGATTCGTGTGACACCGATTAGTTGAACCGCCGAAAATGAGCATGCGGCTCTGCACCCTTTGTCTTTTACGGACATCTTCAGTATGACCGTCCGCATAAGGAAAAGCAAGGTTCAAAGAGCTTTCCGGGAAGTCTTCCCGCATATTCATCCGACCATATCATCCCGCACGACATGGAGAACCGCTGATGGACAATCCGTTCGTCCTCATCGAAACCAATTTGGGCGACCTGCTCATTGAACTGTATCCGGACAAGGCCCCGCGTACCGTGGCCAATTTTCTGCAATACGTCGACGCCAAGCATTACGACGGGACCATTTTTCACCGAGTGGTCCGCGGATTCGTCATCCAAGGCGGCGGGTACGACCGCGGACTGAACAAGAAACCCACGCTGGCCCCCATCCCCAACGAGGCCAAGGGCGGGCTGTCCAACGTCAAGGACAGCGTGGCCATGGCTCGGGCACCGGAAAAGGATTCCGCCACGGATGAATTCTTCATCAATGCCGCGGACAACGGCCCGGACCTGGACCACCAGGACGATTCCGACGACGGCTACGGCTACGCGGTCTTCGGCCAGGTTGTGGAAGGCTCGGACGTGGTCAAGAAGATCAACTGGAAGGTGGTCAAGGCCAGCGGAGACTTTCCGGAACTGCCCAAGGACGAGGTGTATATCGTTTCCGCCCGACGCTTCGAATGATCCGCCCCTCCAGACGAACGCGGACCATTCAAAGCAAAAGCCCGACCTCGCGATTTAACCTCCCCCGCGAGAACTCTTTGCTCTGGCCTCGGCCACGTCCATGCCGTTGCTTTCCCCTTCCGCCTCCACGTCCATCCCATCGACAATCCCCAGAGGCCGGATCACGTCCTCGATGATTCGGTCCACGGTCCGAGCGTGATTAAACGGGTCGGCGGCGGCGTGGATGTCCACCAGTCTGGCGGCCAGGTCTCGGCCCGCGGCATGGGCCTTGCGCCGGACCCGGTCCACCTCGCTCCAGTTTCCGGAGCGGATGAAGTCTGGAAACACGGTGAAGATGTCCGGAAAGAGCATCTTGGAAAGAGGCCGCATCATGGCCAGGTACAGCCCCAGGGACGGTTTGCGGTCTTCCTGGATCATCCGGGCCAGCAGGCCCTGGGGGTGGGTGTCGGCCAGGAGGTCCTTGACCGCCCGGATGAACACCTCGGCCAGGGTCTGGCAGGTGTTGGCCACCATCTGGTGCCAGACGTCGCCGGGGAAAGCATCCTCCAGGGCCTCGCCGATCTCGTGATGCACCCAGAGTTGCAGTTCCTCGGCCACCATCCGCTGGTAGACCGTCCCGTAGTTACCCGGACCATGCAGCAGATCCCGCGTATTCAGGCCGTACCCGGCCAGGGCGTAGTCCAGGGCCGGGCGAACCGAGGGCCGCTGTTCCTGGATCACATCCCAGAGCAGGCAGGCCATGGCGTGGCGGCGGGCGATGATCCGCTCGCCCTGGCGCATCACCGGGGACGCAAAAATGTCCCGGCACAACTCGTGGTCCACCGTGTACACCCGCAGCCCTTCGACCAATTGCGATTCCACCGGCTCGGCCAGCAAAAAGCTGGGCTTCATCCCCAGCACGTAGCCCGCGCCGTAGAGCAGGTTCCGGGACGCCAGCCGCTCGTTGACCCGTTCCACCTCGAACGGGTCCAACTCCTCGCCGTCCAGGTTTAATGACTCACTGCTTTGCCCTTCCAGCTTCTGCCACAACTCTTCCCGCTGCTCCACCCAGTCCAGAATCAGCCCGTGTTCCGGCTCCTCCCAAGGGGCCAGCCCGGTTTCCCACTTGTAGAGCTCCCGCATCCGCAGCAACAGCCCGCACAGGGAAAACGCGCCGCTGAAATTGGCGTCGGAAATGGAACAGTTGTACTGCACCTGTTCCTGTAAGGTTTGGATTGCCGTGAGCACCAAAGGCCTCCTCGTTTTGCGGTGACGTCGCGATCAAGATGCTTTTCTAAACCTTCCGCCCCCGCCTTTCAATGAACCCGACCGCTCCGGACGTATTTGACAAGATGCGGACCATACGTCGATAAGACAACCTTCGGTAATGCATCCCGCTTCCGAAAAAACAACACCCTTTCCCCTATGCCGCGCATCTTCCCCCGCCCGCTGCTTTTCCTTCCCCTCATCGTGCTGATCCTGCTGCTGAGCGGAGCATGGTTGTTGTTTAAGGACGCCCCGCCCGAACCATCCTCGCCCGGCGTCCGGAGTGGCGCCCAGAGCGACTTTCTGAACAGTCTCCAGGGCGGCGTTCTGCCCCCAGGCACGGAAACTACCGTTGCGCTACGAGCCGCCGTACCGGCCTGGATTGAGGCCGTGGGCGAGATTCGGCCCAGGGTCGAGATCGCGGTCAGCGCCCAGGTTCAGGCCGAGGTCCGGCGTGTCCTGGTCCGTCCGGGGCAACGGATCCGGCGGGGGGAAACCCTGTTGGAATTGGACGACCGGGAACTCCAGTCCCGCCTGGCCCAGGGCCGCCACGACCTGGAAGCCCTGGGCTCCGCGCTGAAGCGGGCACATCAGGGCCAGGAAAAGGCCCAGGCCGGATTCGACCTGGCCCAATCCGACTTTGCCCGGATCGAAGCCCTGCACGCCCAGGGCGCGTCCGCCGCCCAGGAACTGGACCACGCACGGGCCGCGTTTCTGGCCGCCAGAGCCGAGAGCGGCCAGGCCGGGCAAAGCATCCAGGAACTGGAAGCCCAGCAGTCGCGTCTGGAGCAGCGGATTCAGGAACTCACAGTGGCCCTGGGCCATACCAGCATCACGGCTTCCGAGGAGGGGATCATCGCCCGGCGCTCCGTTGAGCCGGGCGATGTGGTCCAGCCGGGGCGGACCCTGCTCTTGCTGCACAGTCCGGATTCGCGCCTGGAGGTCCAGGTGCCGGAACGGTTTCACCAGATGATGACCGTGGGAACGGGGTTCACGGCCCGGGTGGACGCCCTGGACCGGGAGTTCCCCGTGGTGGTGGACGAGGTCGAACCTCTGGCGGCGACGGACTCGCGGACCTTTCTGGTCAAGCTGGTCCCCGCTTCCCCGCCACCTGCCGATGCGGCCCTCCCCAGGACCACCGACATCCCGGACACGAATCCGCGGCCCGGCATGTTCGTCCGGCTGCATATCCCCATGCCCGCGCAACCAATGGTCCTCGTGGATTCCCGGGCCGTGCTCCGCATCGGGCAACTGGAGCTGGCCGCCGTGGTCCATGACGATTCCACCTACATCTTGCGCCACCTGCGCCTGGGCCGCGTCCATGACGACCAAGTCGAGGTTCTCTCCGGCCTGGACGGTGGCGAACGGCTCTGGCTGCATCCCGCTCCCGGATCATGACGTCTTCCGCCTCTCCTCAGCCACCCACCCGCCAGGCCACCCGCTTGGCCACCCGCCCTCCTGGGCTCGTCCCGGCCCTGGTGGCCCCGTTTCTCTCCTCGCATCTGGCCGGGGTGTTTCTGGTTCTGGCCCTGGCCCTGGGGGTCGCGGCCCTGCTGGTCACGCCCCGGGAGGAAGAGCCCCAGATCGTGGTGCCCATGGCCGACGTGATCGTCCAGGCTCCGGGGGCCGGACCGGAAGAAGTGGAGAAGCTGGTGGCCACGCCGCTGGAAAAGCTGCTCTGGCAGATCGACGGGGTGGAGTACGTCTACTCCGTGTCCCGGCGGGATCAGGCCGTGGTCACGGTCCGGTTTTTCGTGGGCGAGGACCGGGAGCGTTCCCTGGTCAAGCTGCACAACAAGATCACCATGCACGAGGATCAGGTCCCGCCGCTGGTCACCGACTGGCTGATCCGGCCCGTGGAAATCGACGACGTGCCCGTACTCACCCTGACCCTGTACTCCCCGACCCGGTCCGACTTCGAGCTGCGCCGAATCGGGGAGGAGTTCCTATCCCGGCTGTCCGAAGTCCCGGACGTGTCCCGGGCCGAAATCGTCGGGGGCCGGCACCGGGAAATCCGGGTGGAACCGGACCCGTCGCGCATGGCCGGGCACGGAGTGACGTTCGCCGACCTGGAGCGCGTGCTGACCGCGGCGGACACGGCGCTCAGCGCCGGATCCCTGCTCCGGGGCAACCGGGAACTGAACGTGTTGGGGGACGGACGGTTCACCTCCGCGGCGGACGTGGCCGGGGTGGTGGTGGGCGTGTACCAGGACCGCAATCAGGCCCGACCGGTGCACCTCCGGGACGTGGCCCGGGTTCTGGACGGCCCCTGCGAGCCGACCGGCTATACCCGCATCCGCTTCGGCGATACGCAAGCCCGGAACCTGCCCGAGGGTGGACGACGGGGCGGACGGGGCGGACATTCCCTGGAAATGCCCGCCGTGACCCTGGCCCTGGCCAAACAGCGCGGGGCCAACGCCGTGGCCGTGACCCGGGGCATCCTGGATGCGGCCCAGACCCTGCGCCCCCTTGTGCTGCCCGAGGACGTGCATCTGGAAGTCACCCGGGACTACGGTCAAACCGCCCAGAACAAGGTCAATGATCTGCTCTGGTCCCTGGTCTTCGCCGTGTCCACGGTGGTGATCGTGCTGGCCCTGACCATGGGCTGGCGGGCCGCCCTGGTGGTGGCCGTGGCCATTCCGGTCAGTTTTTCCCTGGCCCTGTTCAGCAGCCACCTGCTGGGCTACACCATCAACCGGGTGACCCTCTTCGCCCTGATCCTCTCCCTGGGTCTGGTTGTGGACGACCCGATCACCAACGTGGACAACATCCGCCGGCACATGCGCCTGAACCACCCCGGCCCGGCCTGGGCCACGCTCAGTGCCGTGGCCGAGGTCTTCGTGCCGGTGATCATGTCCACCCTGGCCATCATCGCCTGCTTCCTGCCGCTGTTCTTCATCACCGGGATGATGGGCCCGTACATGGCCCCCATGGCCGCCAACGTGCCCCTGACCGTGATCTTCTCCACGATCTGCGCCCTGACCATCGTCCCCTGGCTCTGCCACCTGCTGCTGCGCCGTAAAATGCGACCCGCCGCCAATCCTCCTCCCGCCCCGGCCGCCGATGCCAACGCTATAAACGCTACCGGGGTGCCGGACTGGGTCCTGCGCGCCTACCGCACCGTGGTCGGCCCGTTTCTGGACCATCGCGTCCTGCGCGTGGCCCTGGTCGGCGTGGTCCTGGCCCTGCTGGTCCTGGCCGCGTCCCTTGCCGCGCTGCGCCTGGTTCCCCTGAAAATGCTGCCCTTTGACAACCGCGACGAGTTCCAGGTGGTGGTGGACATGCCCGAGGGCACGCCCCTGGAAACCACGGACGCGGTGCTCCGGGACATGGCCGCCTACCTGGCCGGACTGCCCGAAGCCGTGAGCGTGCTCAGCTTCGCCGGCATGGCCTCGCCCATGGACTTCAACGGGATGGTCCGCCGCTACTATGCCCGGGAGGGTGGCCACCTGGGCGACATCCGGATCAATCTGACGCCCAAAGGCGAACGCCGCCGCCAAAGCCACGAGATCGTCCTCTCCGTGCGCAACGACCTGGAACACATCGCCAGGCAGTGGTCGGCCACCATCCAGATCGTGGAAATCCCTCCCGGCCCGCCGGTCATGGCCACCCTGGTAGCGGAAATCTACGGCGGCCCGGAACAGCCCTACGGGCGTCTGTTCCAGGGCGCGGAGCATGTCCGGGACATGATGGAGGCCAAGGAGTTCGTGGTGGATGTGGACGACAGCCGCGTCGCTGCCCGCCTCAGGCTGACCTTCGTCCCGGACAGGGAAAAAGCCGGGCTGAACGGCCTGAGCGCCCGGGACCTGCTCCACGCCCTACGCATGGCCGCGGCCGGAACCACCCCGGCGACGATCCAAAGCCCCCACGAACGCCAGACCCTGCCCGTACGAGTGATCCTGCCCCGGGAGCTGCGCGTCTCCCCGACGGATATGGAGGCTCTGCACGTGCGCGGAGCGGATGGAAGCATGCTCCCTCTGGGCGAGCTGGGCCAATTTGTCCGGGAAATGGAAGAACAGCCCATCCTGCACAAGAATCTGCGCCGGGTGGTCTACGTCACCGCGGAAACCGCGGGTCTGCCTCCGGCCGAGGCCGTGCTGGACCTGCAAGCCAAGCTGCGCGCCTCTCCGCCGCCCCAAGGCATCGATGTGGTCTGGACCGGGGAGGGGGAATGGAAGATCACCGTGGATGTCTTCCGGGATCTGGGCTTGGCCTTTGGCGCGGCCATGGTCGGAATTTATCTGCTGCTGGTGGTCCAGACAGCGTCCCTGGCCCTGCCCCTGTTGATCATGACCGCCATCCCGCTGACCCTGATGGGCATCATGCCCGGATTCTGGCTGCTGAACCTGCTCACCGGCCGGGAGGTGGACGGTTTCGCGGACCCGGTCTTTTTCACGGCCACGGCCATGATCGGGATGATCGCCCTGGGCGGGATCGTGATCCGCAACTCCCTGGTGCTCATCGACTTCATCCGGGCCGCCGTGGAGCGGGGCCAGGACTTCAGGGATGCCGTACTCCAAAGCGGGGCCATCCGCCTCCAGCCCATCGTACTCACCGCCTTGACCACGGCCCTGGGCGTCTGGCCCATCACCCTGGACCCGGTCTTCTCCGGCCTGGCCTGGGCCCTGATCTTCGGCCTGATCGCCTCCACGGTCTTTACCCTGGTACTGATCCCCGTGGCCTACTACGTCCTGTTCCGGAACAGATCATAGAAGCCGAAATATCTGGAACTATTGTATCTACTCAGCACATTTCACCTCCGCTCTTGTTCCGGCAATCGGGGTCGGTATCGGTATCGGTTTCGAAACAGGAAAAATTAAGAACGCATCCCAGCGTTTTCGATCCCGATTCCGATTCCGACCCCGACAGCAGCATTGCTTTGTGCTGAGTAGTTACGAACTATTTTGAGAAACAGGCCCTAATAAAAACGACCCGCGCTGTCTTCCAGGGTACGTCCCTGGAGGGCGGAGGCGGCCAAGCGCCCGTAGAGGCCTTGGGGGTCTTCGGCTTTCAAGTCTTCCAGAACGGCTTTCCATTCGGCGTGGTTCTGGGCGCGCTGATAGAGTTGAGCCAGACGATAGCGGCTCATGCTCCAGTCCGGGTCGGAACGGTCGATGAGTTGGTCCAGTTCCAAGGCCCAGGCCAGGGCTTCCTGGAGCCGACCGGTGCGTTCCGTGACCTGGGTCAGCCAGGTTACGGCATCCCTGATCTTGCCGGGGTCCTCCCGGTCCAGCAGCAACAGGCTCAGAGCTTCCTGGGCGTAGAGGTAAACGCGTTCGAAATTTTCCTCCTGCATGGCCGTGCGGGCCAGAAAGTACAGGGCATAGCCGCGCTGGGCGTCGGTCAGGTCGAAGTCTTCGGCCAGCCCGCGCCAAAGCGGCCGGGCCTCCTCGGAGCGGCCCAGGTTTTCCATGGCCAGGGCCACGGAATAGGTCAGCTCCCGCCGCTGCGGCCCGGGCAGGTCGTCCCGTAGTGGAGCCAGGTCCACGATGCGCGTCCACTCCTGCTGTTCCAGAAAAATTCCCAGAATCAACTCCAAAGCCGCGATTTGCAGCTCCTTGGGCGTGTCCTCCCGAAGGTAGGGCCTGGCCAAGGCTATGGCCTGCTCCAGATCGCCGGCGCTCCAGTAGGCCATGGCCAAGCCGAGCTGAGTCCTCGGAGACAACTCATCCAACAAGTCGTGAAGAAAGACATTCTCGTCCCACTGCTCCAAAATCTCGGGATATCGTCCGTCCGCCGCGTTGCGCTCCACCAACTGCGTGAACGCTTCGGTCCCTACTTCCAAAGCCTTGGGAACCAGAGAATGGTTGGGTTGATTCGCCAAGAACTCACTGACGACCATCAAGCTGTCCTCGAGCCGCTTGTTCCATATCTGCCAGATGGCCAGCTTGATCGTGGCCACCGCGGCCAGGGGGCTGTCCGGGTGTTTGGAAATAATTTCAGAATAAACCTCCGCGGCCCTGCGCGTGGCAAACATATCGTCCAGACTGGGTTCATCATGGATCCCGCCCTCCACCAGACGCATCTTGGCGATCAAGCCGCCCTCCTGGTCCGGGAAGAGCTCCGCGGCCCGTTCAAATACTCGTCTGGCCGGATCCGACTGCCCGGAAAGCAGATAGATGTCCCCGATCCGGGCCAACAGCATATGAGCTTCCGGGGTGTCCGGCATCAGGTTGTAATAGGTCAGCAAACGCTGCTTCGCCGAGTCCAGCGCGTTGACGCGCAAGGCGATGATTCCGGCCAACTCCAGCAGTTCGGGTTCGTCGATATAGTATCTGGGCCAGCGCTTCTCCATAAAATCCATGATCTGGAATGCCTGTTCGTCATAGCCCAGGGCGTTCAAGGCCTTGGCCAATCCCACCGAGGATTGCTGGGCGATGGAATGCTCCGGATGATTCTGAACCACGATCTGGAAGTGATCCGCGGCTTGATCGTAGTCCCCCCGTTCCAGAAAAAACTGTCCGAGATAGTACTCCGCGGTGGGCACAAGAGGATCATGGGGATAGTCGCGCTTGAGCACGTTGAAATACGCCTTGGCCTCCGGCAGGTTGTTCACCCGCAAATGAAGCACTCCCAGGTTGCGTAAGGCCAGGGCGGTCCTCTGGGATTTTGGGTTGAAGTTCATGGCCCGTTCATAGGCGTGGGCGACGGGTCCGAAATTATCGGCCAGATCAGCCTGGTGCAGACCGAACAAGGCGTCGCCGATGTTGTAAAGCACCTCCTCCCGCACCGCGTCCGACAGGTCCGGCAGATTGGAAAGAGCACGCAAGGCCTCGATGGCCACATCGAACTCCGAATTCATCATCGCTGCTCTGGCCGATGACAGCAACCGCTGATATTTCGCGTCCGGGTCCTCGGCCCGCTCCGGCGCGAAGGGAGCGGGAGAAGGCTCCGGCTCCGGAGGCGATTCGAGCTGGTCCGGCAGGGCGTCCGGTTCCTCCGCGACCTCCGCGACCTCCGCGGGCGATTCAGAAACCGCCTCTACCGCGGGAGCAGATTCGGCGTCTTCCTCACGCGCCGTCTCGGCTTCCATCACCGGCTGACGGAGAATAGGCTCCCGGCGCATCGCAGGTTCAGCTTGCCGCGTGACATCGGGCACGACCGGGAGCGGCTCAACCATTGGTTCAGTTGGTGGGTCGGTTGGTGCTTCCGCTGGGGGCTCGTCCGATGGCTCGGCTGGGGGCTCGATTTGTCGCTCAACGGCTCGTTCAGCGATCGGAGCCACTGGGGCTGCTTGTTCCGGGCCGACACGCGAAATCGGAGAGCGAACCGCGCTCAGGTCCTGGGTCTGGTCCTGGGTCTGGTCCTGGGTCTGTATCCGCGGAGAAACGGTATCCGACGCGGACGTGGGAGGAGCGGACGGCTCAATCTGTTCGGGAACAGCGGCGCGGATCGGTGCCCGGACTTGAGGTGTTTCATCCGTAGCCGTGGAAATCGGATCGGCCATGGAGACCGGGTCGTCGGTTTCGTCTTCCGGACGTTCCCGCAGTGGCCGACGAATCTCCCCCGTCATGCTGTCTGCAGGCGGCTCCGCCCTCGGGACGATCCGCTGGTCGGGCATCCCGCTCGGTTCAAAGGACGCCCGAGCTTGAGAAGAAGGAGGTGGAGGAGCGGCAGGGGGTGGTTCCGGAGGGCTTACCGCCGGGACCTCGGAAGGTTCGGGAACAGGTCCCGGGGCTGGTTCGGAGCGAGCCGGAAGCGCCGGAAGCGCTGGAGGCGCTGAGGGGGCTGGGCGCGGGGCGGTGTCCCGCCAGCGATTGCCCAAAGGGTCCGGGAAAAAGTCCACCAGCAACAGACCGGTGGAGGGATTGAATTGCGAGACGAAACCAAAAGCCTCGGTGCTTGTGCGCACCACGAGACCGGCGGGGTCCCGGAGAAAGGCCGTCAACAGCCGCGATCCTGCGGGAGAGGGCAGGACCAGCTCAGCCAGCTCACTTTGGCCCACGCCGGACAGTTCCAGCCGGACGACCCGGCCGTCGACACGACGCACCAGAGGAGCGGTCGGAGTCGTCGTGGTGTCCACCGGCAACTGTAATGTCACCTGCTCCCGCTGTGGATACTGTCGCAGGCTCATCTCCAAAGCCAAGACGGGTCCGACCCCGAAAGCAAGAACGAGTGCCGCCGCAATCCCGCACACGATCCAGAACGCAATCGTCGCGCTCCAGGCTGATGCCGCCGGTGCGAAACAGCAGGGCCGCCGGGTTTGCGGACGTCGTCGTGAAGCGGCTACATGGGGCTGGCTGGGATATACGGGCATGATGTCTTGAAAACCGACAGTTTCAGCATCGGAAACAAAAGAGTTTCCGGATGGAAACTACTTAGCAAAAAGCATGCTGAACCATGAAGAAGAGAAATAATCTCACTGCTCAGTCAGGCAAAACCGAGGCGTCGTCATGCCTGCGGTCAGCCGTTGGCGGCGTTGCGCTTCTTGAGCTTTTCGATCAGCGTGGTGCGCTTGATTCCCAGCAGTTCCGCCGCCTGATTTTTGACGCCCCCGCATTCCTCCAGGGCTTCCTGAAGCAGGCGGTCTTCGATCTCGTCCATGAACTCCTTCAACCCTCCGCTCTGACCGCGCAAATCCACCAGGGTCGGCCAGGCAAAGCCTTCCAGGGCGAGTTTCGGCTTCCGCTTCGGAACCTCATGGCCCACGAACTTCAGGATTTTTTCGGGCAAATCCTCTGGAGCGACTTCATTGTTCTCGCACAGAATGGAAATGCGCTCCATGAAATTTTCCAATTCCCGGACATTTCCGGGCCAAGGGTAGGCTATCAGAAAGTCCTGGGCCTTGGGCGACAAGCGCAACAACTCCCGTTGTTTTTGCTCGCAGAACACGTTCAGAAAGTGCTTCCCCAACAAGATGATGTCGTCGTCGCGTTCGCGCAGCGGGGGAAGGTGGATCGGAATCACGTTCAGACGATAGAACAAATCCTCCCGGAACCGCCCCTGGGCCACCTCCTGCTCCAGGTCCCGATTGGTGGCCGCGACGATGCGCACGTCCACCTTGGTGGTCACGGTCCCGCCGACCCGTTCGAATTCCTTTTCCTGGATCACCCGCAGGATCTTCACCTGCAGGGTCAGGTCCAGTTCCCCGATTTCATCCAGAAAAATCGTCCCGCCGTCGGCCATTTCGAAGCGGCCCATCCGGGATCGAATGGCATGCGTGAACGCGCCTTTCTCATGACCGAACAACTCGGATTCGAGCAGGTCCCTGGGGATGGCGCCGCAGTTGATGGGCACGAATGGCTTACCCTTGCGCTTGCTGTTGGCGTGCAGGGCGCGCACCAGCAGTTCCTTTCCAGTCCCGGATTCTCCGGTGACCAGAACGGTGCTGTCCGTGGGCGATACCTTGGCCAGCACGCCGAACACCTGCCGCAGACTGGGGCTCTCCCCGATGATTCCGGTCCGATCAACGCCCATGACGGAATACTCCTGAGTACTCTACTGGAAAAATGCTGATAAAACAGTCCTTCATCCAAAGACAGGATACGTGTCAACGTTCTGACACAAAGTCAAGCCCTGAACGATTTTTCAAATACATGCCACGATCGGCGAAATGGAGGAAAAGCCGGTGGTGCCAAAAAACAAGCCCGCGCTCGGCGCGAAGGGCCAAGCGCGGGCTGAAAGCACGGTGGGAGGGTGTGCGCTATTTGGTGTAGATCTTGATCTGGTTGGTGGACATTTCTTTTTGTCCCGGCGTTTTCTGCCCCGAGGTGATGATCACGTTGTCCCCGGACTGGAATACGGGAAACTCCTGCACGAAATTGGTGGCCCGGCTCATGTGGCTGTCCAATTGCGGCTTCACGAGGCGGGGATGGACCCCCCAGACAAAATTCAGGGCCCGCAGGACCCGGTCGTCGGTGGTCAGGGCGTAGATGGGCCGGGCCGGTCGGCGGCTGGAAATCAACCGGGCGGTGGTGCCCGTGGAGGAGTGGCAGACCAGGGCCTTGCTTTCGGCGTTGTCAGCCAACAGGCAGGCGGCATAGGCCAGATACTTGGCGGGATTTTTTTCCTTCCTGGGAAAGTACGGCTCGCCCAGCCGCTCCAGATAATAGGCCTCCGCGTCCCTGGCGATATCGTGCATATAGCGCACCGCCTCCACCGGATTGTTGCCCACCGCGGTCTCCTCGGACAGCATCACGCAGTCCGCGCCGTCCAGAATGGCGTTGGCAACGTCCGTGCATTCAGCCCGTGTGGGAATGGGATTCGTGACCATGGACAAGAGCATCTGGGTGGCCACGATGGCCGGTTTCTGGGCATGGCGACAAGCCCGGAGGATTCTTTTCTGGATGATCGGCAAGGCCGAAAGCGGACACTCCAGGCCAAGATCGCCCCGGGCGACCATCACCCCGTCGGCCAGAGCCAGGATGGATTCCAGATTGTCCACGGCGTTCTGACGCTCCAGCTTGGCGATCACCGGAATCCAAGCGCCCTGCTCTCGGATCACTTGCTGCAGGTCGGCCACATCCGAGGCTTCCTGTACGAAGGACAGGGCCACGGCATCAATGCCGATCTCCAAGGCTTCGCGTACGTCCTTACGATCTTTGTCCGTCAGCGCCTTGATCGAAAGATTTTTCCCGGGAAAGGAAATGCCCTTGTGCGAGGTCAGATAGCCCCCGTTCTGAGCCTCCAGCTCAAAAAGTTCGTTCTCCTGAATTACTCTGGAGACGCGAAACTGGAGCATGCCGTCGCTGAGGTTCACCGGCATGCCCACCTGGAGGCCTTGCAACAGGGCCGGAATCTCCAGGCTGATATAGGGAGCGGACCCAGGGCGCTTCAGCTCCAGAGGCCCCAAAAGAACGTGGCCTCCCTTGTTCACTTGCAGCGGCGAGCCATCCACGTCGCCGATGCGCACCTTGGGGCCGCACAGATCGGCCATGGCCGTCAAGGGCAATTCCAGCTCCCGCTCCAGGCCGCGGATCATCTCCATGGCCGGAACGAAGAATTTAGCGTCGGCATGGGAGAAATTCAGTCGAAAGATCCGGACCCCATGTTGAACCATGGCCTTCATCACGTCGTAGTTCAACGAGGCCGGGCCGAGGGTGGCGACAGTCTTGCAGTGCATTGAGGTTCTCCTTTGTGTGGATCAAAACAAAAAAATGAGTACTTACTCAGCTGATTCGTGGTAAAGCCGACTGGATACCGCCTTCGCGGGCATGACTGATTCGGAGGCAACATGAAAAAACAAGTCATTCCCGCGAAGGCGGGAATCCAGCGTCGAAATGCAGTTATAGTCAGAATGTGCTGAGTAGGTACAAAAGGACGCGATTGATGGATCGCGAGCGTACGCTCACCCCCCTTCCAGGACCAACCACCAAGCCCCGCCGATCAAAGCCAGGGCCCCGAGAAGCAGATGATTCTGGCGCGCTTCGCTGAGTTGGCGCGGCCCC
Source organism: Desulfonatronum zhilinae (assembly GCF_900182865.1). Classification (NCBI taxonomy): domain Bacteria; kingdom Pseudomonadati; phylum Thermodesulfobacteriota; class Desulfovibrionia; order Desulfovibrionales; family Desulfonatronaceae; genus Desulfonatronum; species Desulfonatronum zhilinae. Next base: position 145,818 of record NZ_FXUJ01000005.1, on the reverse strand, counting down.
AAAAGCGAATAGCCGACCCCCAGGGCAAAACCCACCACGCAGCCCATCAGGTGCGCCCCGATGTCGGTCTGCACGTCGCTGCCGAGCATGGCCAACAGCCCGAAGGCGGCACCCGCCGGGAGCAGCCACGACCTGGGGCCGGAATACTCCGTGCCCTCCATGGGAAACACCCGGACCCCGCCCAGCAGGCCCACGGCCGCAAAAACAGCGGTGGAGGCCCCGATGGAGAGAAAGCCGGTTTGGTGCAGCCAGGCGTTGAGCAGATTCCCGCCGGCCCCGGCCAGCACGATCAGCAGCCAGGCCGCGCCCACGCCCACCCTTCGACAAAGAAACGTGCCGAAGACCGCGATGCCCAGCATGTTCCCGGCCAGATGACGGGCATCGGCGTGCAGCGTCAAGGCGGTCACCGCCCGCCAATATTCGCCTTCGAGAATCCGGGCCGCGTGGGCCCCGGCCTCCATGATCATGGCTTCATGGGCGCCGTCACGAGACGTGACCAGATGAAAGACCAGCAGGAGCAGGGCCGCCGCCGCTCCGGTCAGGGTTTGCGGCGGCGGGGGAAAAGATTGGGCCGGACGAGGACGATGGTCCTCCAGAAGGGGATTTTCCAGATTGAACTGTTCGATTTCCGTCACGGCACGGGAGACGTCCCGCTCCGGAACTTCCAAGGTCCACCCCCAGCCGGAACGACGGAAACGGTAGGGAATTCCCGCCGCGGCCAGGACCAAGGCGTACCGATCCGCCTGGTGCGAAGTCAAATTGTCCCAGAGTGAGCGGGGCTCGTCCTGGGCGGTGAAGTCATTCACGCACGCAGATCCAAGACGGTTCCGGTCATGTCGTCCCAGGCGCGAACCATGGCCACGTTGGCTTCAAAGGCCCGCTCGTCCCGGATGGAATTGACCATTTCCGTGACAAGTTCGGTGTTGCTGCCTTCGGTCAGCCCCCAGACCGTGTTCAGCACCCCGTCCTCGTCCACTTTTCCCTCTAGAGCGGGCATAAGCGGGCCGGGCGAGGTGTCTTGGTCGATGCTTTGCGGCCTGACGCCGTAGCCGTCCGGGCCGGTTTCCAAGGACAACCGCGATGCCTTGAATTCCGGGGTGTTCATGTTGGCCACGTTGTTCGCCCCGATCTGGCGGGACAAGCCGATGGCCTGCATGGCCTGGATATTGGGGGATATGTTCATGTTCGGCTCCTTGTCCCGAGGTTCGGCGGTTCAGGGCGGTGCCGCTCGACGCATACTGCAGGTTTTGAGTCTACCCGAGTCGACCTTGCTTTTCAAATCCACTCGAGGACAGCCAAGGCAATTTTGTTCTCGATTCTCACGCGCTATCCGGATCGGTATCGAAATCGAAATCGTGATCGAAATCGTGATCGAAATCGTGATCGAAATCAATAACGCGAAAAAGCCTGTTGCTCCCATGCCTTGAGCTTGGTTTGGTCGAGGCTATTCAGACTTCGATTTCGATTTCGATTTCGCTCACGATTTCGATTGTTGAGCCAGCTACCCCTTTGCTTGGGCGAGGGAACGCTCGATCCGGGCGTAGGCGCTGTGGTTGTGGATGGATTCCTGGCTCTCTACTTCAACGCGGTACCACAAAAGCTGGTCCAGGCGTTCCAGGCCGCGGGAAACGTTGCGGACCACGTCTTCCACGAAGCAAGGTTGTTCAAAAGCGTTGTCGATGATCCGTTTCTCGTCCTCGCGCTTGAGCAGCGCGTAAACTGGAGAGGAAGCGGATTCCTGGGCCAGTTCGATCAGGTCTTCCAGCCAGATCAACCCCTTGTTCCGGGTCCGAATCCGGACCATGGCCCGCTGGCTGTGAGCGCCCCGGTCGCAAATGGCCAAGGAGCAGGGGCATACGGTCATCACCGGGACCTCCACTTCCAGGCCGAACAGCAGCCGACCGTCCTGGTGTTCCCCGACCACCCGGCAGTGATAGTCCATCCGGGACCGGCTGCCGCTGGCCGGCGCGGACCGTTCCAGGAAAAAGGGAAAACAAAAGCTGATCCAGGCCTTCCGGGCGTCCAACCGGTTCTGGATGTCGCCCAGCAGGTGCTTCAGGTTCGGATAATCCAAAACACCGGACCACGCCTGCAAGGCCTCCACGAACCGGCTCATATGGGTGCCCTTGAAGCGGGCCGGCAAATCCACGCCCATCTCCACCTGGGCCACGGTGTGCTGCCGCCCCTGGGCCCGGTCCAAAACCGCGAGCGGAAAGTGGACGTGCCGGATGCCGACCCGGTCGATGTCCACGGGGACCGAGGCCGGGGTGTTCTGAACGTCGTCGAGCATGTGGCCCGGCACTACTCCAGGTTCTTGCCGGTGGTGGTCAGGTTCAAGGTGCCGTGTTTGACTCCCTTGGTGGCGGTCAGCTTCGCGCCCAAGTCGCGCAAGCGCTCGCCGGTGCCGCGCAGCACAAGAATTTCCATGCAATTGTGGTGATCCAGGTGGACATGCTGGGAAGTCACGATGATGTCCAGGTAGTCGTGCTGTAATTCGGTCAACTTCTGAGCCAAATCGCTTTGGTGGTGATCATAGACCATGGTCAGCGTGCCCGCGGTTTCCCCGTCCAGGTCCTCCCACTCCTTTTGAACCAGCATATTGCGGATCAGGTCGCGGATGGCCTCGGACCGGGTCTGGTAGGATCGCTCATCGCACAGCGCGTCAAATTTTTCCAGAAGATCGGAATCCAGTGAAACTCCGAATCGAATCGTCTTACCCATGCTCCACCTCGTTTTTTTGTGCTTCCCAGATATTGATGTTCACCGTGTACCCTTCGGTCGGCACCGCCTTGCGCGTGGCCCGGCGCACCTCCCAGCCTGCTTCCCGCAACAATTCCCAGGCTCCGGTGGAAACGCTGCGCTCCGGCTCGGCCAGCCACACGCGACCGCCGGGAGCCAAGACATGTTCAAAAAGACGCATCAAGGGCTGGGCGAACCGTTGTTCATAAAAGATGTCCGCCCCCCAGATCAGGTCGAAACAACGCGGTTTAAGGCCGGGCCACCGCCAGTCCATCTGGACCCAGAGCGGAGAAAAAGCCACCCGGTTCTCCCTGGTGTTCGCCCGGGCATAGCGCAGGGCGTCCTGAATGTAGTCCAGTCCCACCACCCGTGCTCCGGCGTCCGCGGCCAGGCAGGCGCTCAGCCCCAGACCGCAGCCCACATCCAGGCAGGACTTCCCCTGAATCCGGTCCCGACACCGGTCCAGCCATTCCACCAACAACAAACTGGCCGGCCACAACTCCACCCAGTAAGGAATCCGCTCATCCGGTCCGAAATCCGCCTCGCCCATCTGTTGCCAAAGCGCTTCCAGATCCCCGGGACGATAAACGGCCCAGGATCGCTTCGCGACATTGATTCGCAGACATTGCGCCGCGGCGACCAAGGCCGCGTGGCGCGTCGCGTCGTCGGCTCGGGTTGGAAACGACGTGGAGTTCACGGGGAGCAATATCCCCGCTCCCGGGGGGCCTCCACATCGCACACGACGTCTTCGCCCTTATTGGAGAGAATAAAACCTTTCTCTTTCTTGCCGGAGGAGTCGCCGGATTGGATTTTCAGAATATAGCCATGCAGATAGAGAAATTCCAGGTCATCCGCCCGACAGCCCGCCTCGGCCTCCTTGCGCGGAAAGATGCCCCCTGACTTGCTCAATCGGCAAAAATGATAGATGTCTCGCAGTATATCCACCTGATCCGGGGTCAGGCAGTGGCGTTCCGCGTGGAGCTGGATCGCGGCGTCCAGGGAGTCCAATCGGTACTTGGCCTCCAGCTTACGCAAGGTCCATTCGCCCTTGCGCGTCAACTTGAACCCGCGCACTTCTCCGCCACAGGGCATCATCAAGGTCACGGCCTTGACGTAGTCGTTGTCTTGCAGGCCCCGCAATTCCTTTGGATCGTAAATCAAGGCGTCCTTGAGCGGCAGACATCCCCCCTTGGATCCGACCTTGGTCAGCACGTGGATATCCTTGAGCATGTAAAACTGATTTTCCGTTACCTGCATGAATCATCATCCTCAAGAAGCCGATTCGCCGCGGCAAAGCCCCTTTCAGGGGTGCAATATGATTTCTTTTTGCTTATCCTCAAAGCTTGGTATATATCTTCGGTGTCGGCTTCTGGCAATGGCTGCCGCGATCTATTTTCATCAACATGTTGGTATTGTTCCAGAAGGAGGAATATACGATGTCCGTACGCATAGGAATCAACGGTTTTGGACGCATCGGACGGTACGTGGTGCGGCTGTTGGCTGAAAACAAGGATCTGCAACTGGCGGCGGTCAATGCCCGAGCGGACAACAAGGCCTTGACGCACCTGTTGAAGTACGACTCCGTCCACGGACGATTCAACGGAGACCTGGAAGCCAACAACGACGGGTTCCTGATGAACGGAAAGCAAATCAAGGTCACGCGCAACGGCCCGGGGGAATGGGCCTGGAAGGACCTGGGCGTGGACATCGTCCTGGAGACCACCGGCAAGTTCACCGACCGGGAAAGCTGTCAAAAACACCTGCAATGCGGGGCGAAAAAGGTGCTGATCAGCGCACCGGCCAAGGACCCGGATCTGACCGTGGTCATGGGAGTCAACGACAACGTCTACGACCCCTTCACCCACCATATCGTGTCCAACGCCTCCTGCACCACCAACTGTCTGGCCCCGACGATCAAGGTGATCAGCGACGCTTTCGGCTTCGAGTACGGCCTGATGACCACGGTCCACTCCTACACCATGAGCCAGCGCATCCTGGACGGCTCGCACAAGGACCCGCGACGGGGTCGGGCCGCCTGCATGTCCATGCTGCCCACCACCACCGGCGCGGCCCGGGCCGTGGCCGAAGTCCTGCCCGAAACCAAGGGTCGGCTGGACGGGATGGCCATCCGGGTGCCCACGCCCAACGTCTCCATGGTCGACCTCGTGGCCCACACCACCAAGCCCACGGACAAGGACGCCCTCAACGCCGCCTTCCGCCAGGCAGCCGAAGGTCCGCTGAAAAACATCCTCGGCTACACCGAGGAACCTCTGGTTTCCGTGGACTACTACGGCAGCACCTTCGGCGGCGTGGTGGACGGCCCCTGCACCAGCGTGATGCGGGACAACATGGCCAAGATCATCGTCTGGTACGACAACGAGGCCGGATTCTGCAACCAACTGATGCGCCTGACCGCCAAAGTGGCCAAGTCATTGGGCTGAGTCCCCGCTCTCGAAAATCCACTCGTGCCCAGGGGGTGGAAAGGGAGAAGGCCGAAAAATGATTGGCGCGGCTTTAGGAAATCCGAACAGTGATATTCGTCCGGATGCCAAGCCCCGACTTTCACGCCCTTCCACCCTCTGGCTCCCGAATTCTGACTTCTGACTTTACACCTCCCCCATGCCCGACTTCGTTCACCTGCACTGCCACACCGAATACAGCCTGCTGGACGGCGCCATTCGGATCAAGGATCTTTGCGCCAAGGCCAAGGATTTCGGCATGAGTTCCGTGGCCATCACGGACCACGGCAATCTTTACGGCGCGATAACGTTCTACAAGACGGCCAAGTCCTTCGGCCTGAAGCCGATCATCGGCTGCGAGGTCTACGTGGCCCGGAACAGCCGGCACGACCGGGACGCCCGCTCCGCGTCCCAGGCCGGATACCATCTGGTGCTCCTGGCCCAGAACGAGACCGGCTACCGCAACCTGATCCGCCTCGTTTCCCAGGGCCACATGGAAGGCTTTCACTACAAGCCGCGGGTGGACAAGGAAATCCTGGCCCAGTGCTCCGAAGGGCTGATCGCCCTGTCCGCCTGCCTCAAGGGCGAGGTGCCCTACAAGCTGACCCATGAGGGCTTCGACGTCGGCCTGGAGACGGCCAGATTTTACGCCGACCTGTTTCCGGGGCGGTTCTACCTGGAAATGCAGGCCAACGGCCTGGCCGACCAGATCGTCCTGAATCAGCGGCTGCAGGAACTGGCCGAGGCGACCAGGCTGCCCTTGGTGGCCACCAACGACTGCCACTACCTGACCGCCGAGGACGTCCAGGCCCACGACATCCTGCTCTGCATCCAGACCAACGCCTGCGAGACGAGCGAGAAGCGGATGCGCTTCGACACCAAGGAGCTGTACTATCGCAAGCCCGAGGAAATGGAGGCCGCATTCGCCCATTGCCCCCAGGCCCTGGCGGCCACGGCGGAAATCGCCGAAGTCTGCAATCTGGAACTGACGTTCAACAAGCCTCATTTCCCGGCCTACAGCCTGCCCGAGGGCATGACCCTGGAAGAGGAGCTGCGCCGGGCCGCCCGCCAGGGGCTGGATGAGCGGCTGGCCAAAATCCGACCCGGCGCGGACCGCGAGGTCTACGACCAGCGGCTGGCCACCGAACTGGACGTGATTTGCTCCAAGGGCTTTGCCGGATATTTTCTCATCGTCCAGGACTTCATCAACTGGGCCAAGTCCCGGAACATCCCCGTGGGCCCGGGCCGGGGGTCCGCCGCCGGCAGCCTGGTGGCCTACGCCCTGCGGATCACGGACCTGGACCCCATCCCCTATAATCTGCTCTTCGAACGCTTCCTGAACGCCGAGCGGGTCAGCCTGCCGGATATCGACGTGGATTTCTGCTTTACCCGGCGCGAGGAAGTGCTCAAATACGTTTCGGAAAAGTACGGCCAGAACAACGTGGCCCAGATCATCACCTTCGGCCGGATGAAAGCCCGGGCCGCTGTCCGCGACGTAGGCCGGGCCCTGGGGCTCAAGCCCTCGGAAACGGACAAGATCGCCAAGCTGGTTCCCGGCTCCCTGGGCATGACCATTGCCAATGCCCTGGAGCAGGAGCCGGATCTGAAGAAGCTGGCTGAAACCGACCCCACGGTGGGCCGGTTGATCGATATTTCCCTGCGTTTGGAAGGATTGGCCCGGCACGCCTCCACCCACGCCGCGGGCGTGGTCCTCTCGGACCGGGCCATGGTGGAACACGTTCCGCTGTGCGTGGGCAAGAAGAAGGAAACCGTCACCCAGTGGGACATGAAGTGCGTGGAGAGCGTGGGGCTGATCAAGTTCGACTTTCTGGGCTTGAAGACCCTCACCGTGATCCAGGACGCCGTGGACCTGATCCGCGAGGGCGGCAAGACCCCGCCGGACATGGCCCACCTGCCCCTGGACGACTCCGAGACCTTCAAGCTGCTCTGCGAAGGCCGGACCGAGGGCATCTTCCAGTTGGAAAGTTCGGGGATGCGCCGGGTGCTCATGGATTTGCGGCCCTCCTGCTTCGAGGACGTCATCGCCCTGTTGGCCCTGTACCGTCCGGGTCCGCTGGAAAGCGGCATGGTGACCACCTTCATCCGTTGCAAGCACGGCCAGCTCCCGGTGGAATACCTGCTGCCCCAGCTGGAGCCGATTCTCAAGGACACCTACGGGGTGATCCTCTACCAGGAACAGGTCATGAAGATCGCCTCGGACCTGGCGGCCTACTCCCTGGGCGAGGCGGACATCCTGCGCCGGGCCATGGGCAAGAAGGACCCCCAGGTCATGGCCCAGCAGCGCTCCCGGTTCATGCAGGGCGTGCGCGAGAACGGCCTGCCCGAGGTCAAGGCCGCCCAGATTTTCGACCTGATGGAAAAGTTCGCCGGGTACGGCTTCAACAAGTCCCACAGCGCGGCCTATGCCCTGATCTCCTACCAGACCGCCTATCTCAAGGCCCATTATCCGGTGGAATTCATGGCCGCGTTGATCAGCTCGGAAGTGGACAACGCGGACAAAATTCTGCGTTATCTCAACGACTGCGGGGAGATGGACATCTCGATCCTGCCTCCGGACGTGAACCACAGCCAGGCCCGGTTCAGCGTCGAGGAGGACAAAATTCGCTTCGGTTTGTCCGGAGTCAAGAACGTAGGCGAGGAGGCCATCCGGGAAATCATCCAAGGCCGGGGTGAAGGGCTCTATCGTGGGCTGACCGATTTGTGCCAGCGGGTGAATACCCGCAAGGTGACCAAGCGCGTCCTGGAATACCTGATCAAGAGCGGCGCTTTTGACTCCATCCATCCCGGACGGGCCAGGGTGCTGGCCGGAGTGGATACGGCCATGGCCACGGCCCAAAAACGGGCCAAGGAAAAGAAGCGCTCGCAAATGTCGCTGTTCTCCTGTCTGCCCGGCGGAGAGAACATGGCCCTGGAACTTGTCTGCGGCCTGGATCCGGTAGGCGACGGACCGGAACCGGAGTGGAGCGACGAAGAAAAATCTCGTTTTGAAAAGGAAGCCCTGGGATTTTTCCTGACCAGCAACCCGTTGCGTCCATTTCGTGAAGAAGCCCGCCGACTGGGAGTGCGCACGATCCAGGAATGTCAGGAGCTGTCCAAGAAGACCGAGGTTCGTTTGGGTGTCTTGGTCACCGGGATCAAGGAATTCCAGACCCGCAGGGGCGACAAGATGGCCTTTTGTCAGATCGAGGACCTCACCGGCATGGCCGAGGCTACGGTCTTCGGGGATGTCTACTTGCCGGCCAAGAGTCACTTTCAAAGCGACCGCCCGCTGCTCCTGGAAGCTCGGATCAGCGATTACGAGGGCCGAGGGGACGCAGGCTCGGAGAACGCTTCCCAACAGCTCAAGCTGGAGGTGTTACGGGTCAGTCCCCTCGGCGAGGCCTGCGCCCGCAACGACGAACCGGTGCATCTGCGCATCGAGCGCGCCGACCTGGCCAAGGACGACCTCGTGGAACTGCAACGGCTCTTCGAAAAGCACGCGGGCCAGACACCGGTCCGAGTGGTCCTGGACCTTCCCGAGGGCCGATGCATTCTGCAGCTCGGGCCCCAGCATCAAGTGTCGCCGGGCCCGCAGTTCTGGAAGGACGTGACCGCCTGGCACGACGCCGGGTCGCCCGCCTCCGCGACCGCCGACCTGAGCAGGTGATTGACCATGCCCCAAGGAATCTGGCGACTGACCGTCACCGACCACTTTAGTTCCGCGCACCAGTTGCGCCATTATCAGGGCAAATGCGAATCCCTGCACGGCCACAATTTCGCTGTCCAGGTCCAGGTCCAAGGCCGCGACTTGGACCCAAAGCTGGGCATTGTGATGGATTTTCAGGAACTCAAGTCCCTACTCAAACAGGTCCTGGCCGAACTGGACCACCGCAACCTGAACGAGCTGCCCGAGTTCACCGAAATCAACCCCTCCTCGGAGCACCTGGCCCGGTATATTTATCACCGTCTCGCGACCCTGCTGCCCGGACCCGGAGCAACCATGCACGCCGTTTCCGTGGCCGAGGGTCCCACCTCCATCGCCACGTATTCGGAGGAATGACATGCGGCTGGTGGTCCAACGGGTCACGTCCGCCTCGGTGACGGTTGAAGGCGAACCGGTGGCGGCCATTGACCTGGGCCTGCTGGTCCTGGTCGGGCTGGGACGCGAAGACGAGGCCGAGCCGACGCCTTCCCCCATGCTGGCCCGGATGGCCCGCAAACTGGTCCAGGTCCGAATCTTCCCCAATGAGACCGGAAGACTTGACCGGGACGTGGCGGATGTGGGAGGTCGAATCCTGGCCGTATCCCAGTTCACCTTGCACGCCGACTGCCGCAAGGGCCGCCGTCCTTCACTCCACCCTGCCGCGGATCCCCGCCGGGCCGAAGCCTTGTTCACGGCCTTCGTTGCCGAACTGGAGTCCCTGCTGCCCAACCGGGTCGTCACCGGACGCTTCGGCAGGGAAATGGACGTGGCGCTGCGCAACTGGGGGCCTCTGACCCTGGTCTGGGACTCCCTGGATGTTTAGCAGTCCGTTGAAAACTCCCCATTGCGACGTCGCCGCAAAAAGTTCAAACTCTCACGTATCAAGAAATACGCTTCGACCTTGCACTTTTTTTGCTCCTTGCACTTGGGGTTTTTGAACGGACTGCCGGTAAAGGATTTTATCAATACAGTTAGCCGTTTGCTTCCGTGGACTCCATGATAACACCGCACCAGGACACTCGACAAAACGTCCATCCGAACGTCCATCCGAACGTCCATCCGAACGTCCATCCGAACGTCCATCCGAACGTCCATCCGAACGTCCATCCGGGCGTCCATCCGGGCGTGGATGCCCTGATCAGCGTCATGATCGTGGACGACTCCATGACGGTGCGGCACTACCTGGAGCAGATCCTCCAGGACGAATACCGGATCCGCTCCTGTCGCGACGGCGTCGAAGCCCTGGAAGCATACCGGGAAGACCGCCCGGAAATCTGCGTCCTGGACATGAACATGCCCCGAATGGGCGGCCTGGAAGTGATCCGCAATATTCGCCGGGAATTCCGGGATCAGGATCTGTTCATCCTGGTCCTGACCTCCGAGGACTCCCTGGAACAAAAGTCAGAGGCCCTGCACCTGGGCGCCAACGATTATCTGGTCAAGCCCTTCGACACCCTGGAGTTGCTGGCCAGGATTCGCGTCGCCGAACGTCAGGTCCGCCTGACCCGCGGTCTGCGCCAAGCCTACGAGATCATGCACCGGGAGATCGAGGAAATCGCGCGGCTGCAACGTCGCCTCCTGCCCACCGCATCCCCTTGTCACCCCGGAATCACGGTCCAGAGCCTTTATCTGCCTTCGTCCCAAGCCAGCGGAGATTACTTCGATTACTTCTCCCTGCCCGACGGTGGACTGCGGGTGGTTATGGCCGACGTCAGCGGGCACGGGGCCAAGGCCGCGTTCATCATGTCCATGGTCCGGGCCATGGTCCGCTTTTCCGGCGCCCCGTCCCAAAGCCTGACTGAACTGGTAGAACTGATCAACGAGCAGTTGCGCAGATTCGCCGGGGAAGACGGGGATTTCATCACCCTGCTTGTGGCGGATGTCCGGGCCGACCTGTCCGCCCTGGACTACATCAACGCCGGACATGTCCCGGGCATGGTGCTGCGTCGCGGAGCGGTTCCGGAACAGTTGCCGGCAAGCATGCCCGCCCTGGGCGTTTTTCCTTGCGCCGCGCCCCCGAAGACCGTCGAGCTGGAAGGCGAGACCGTGCTTTTTTTCTTTACCGACGGCTGCTATGAATGGGAGATCAGGCACGGGGAGTTCTTCGGTCTGGAACGATTCATGAAACGGGCCGCCGAGTTCGTCGGTCGCCCGGACTGCGTTCTCGGGGACCTGTTTTTCGGTTTAGGTTGTTCCCAAACCCCTCGGCTCGGCGACGACGTCAGCGCCCTGCGGGTGGGGTTGCGCGGCCCGGGCTCACGATGACGAACCACCCCGCGGCCTCATAGCGCCCTCGCGTTCAGGCATTCACCAACAGGAGAAATCATGGCCGACTTGCACCATGAACCAATGACCAACTGGACCAAGGTGTCCCTGTCCGGAAAAATCACCTACGAGGTGACCCAGGCGATGAAGATCCAGGCCGAAACCATCCTGACGGAAATGGGCGAACGGCCCATCCTGGTCTGCGATCTCGGTCGCGTCACGTTTCTGGACAGCTCCGGAATCGGGTTTCTGGTCTTTCTAAACAACAAGGTTCGTCAGCGGGACGGCTGTTTTTATCTGTACCAACCCAATGAGGTGGTCGTGAAAACCCTGGAATTGGTCCAACTCCTGGCCTTCTTCGAGCTCATCGAGAACGAATCCGAACTGATCACGCGCCTCCCGATGTAGACGGGACGTTTTATCGCGAGTGGAGATGCCATGATTTTTGTTTTGAAGCATCACTTTGATCCGGATTTCAACCACCTGAACATCAAGCCCAAGGCACGGGGCAACGAACGGGTGGACCACCTGAACCGCGACTACGTCCACAACGTGGTGACCGGACAGGTCCTGGCCGAACTGGTCCAGACAACCGACAAGGATGTCGGCCAGCACGATTCCCGGTTCATTCTGGAACAGCCGGTTTTCCCCGTCGGCACGAACACCAAAGTCGATCCTCAAAACCCCAAGCTTCTACTGGCCACGGCCAACGGATACGTCTATTACGATCCCGACGGTAGGATTTCCGTCAAAACCCTGCTCAACATCCGCCGGGACGTGGACTACGCCACGGGGAACATTTCCTTTGTCGGCGACGTCGTGATCCATGGATCGGTCCGTTCCGGATTCAAGGTCAAGGGCCGAAACATCCTGGTCAAGGGCCCGGTGGAAGCCGCGACCCTGGAGGCCTCCCAATCCATCCATGTGGAAGCCGGGATCAAGGGAGACCAACGGGCCGAATTGAAGGCCAAGAACAGCATCAAGGTCAGATTCTGCGAAAACGCCCTGCTCATTGCCGGCAAGAACCTACTGGTGGAAGGAGCCTGCCTGCACTGCAAGCTTCTGGTGGGCAACGCCCTGGCAGTGGGGGACAGACTGATCGGCGGTGAAGCCGTCTGTCGACGGCTGGTCCGGGTCGGCGCTCAACTGGGTGGCGGCATGAGCACCGTCACCACCGTCACCCTGGGCTATGACCCCTTTTTGATGCAGAAAATTTCCGATCTGGAAAGCACGATAGCGACATTGAAAGCCCGCCGGGGGTCCCTGGACGCCCGGAAGAACCAAAGCAAGGCGGAAACGGAGTTGCTGCGGGAGCTGGATCATAAACTGTCGGTCCTGGAAAAACAGCGCTTCGCCTGGACCGAACAGGTCTCCGCCTCGGATCTGGCTTCTTGCGCGGTGATAGTACCCGGAGAAATCCGCCCAGGAGTGGACGTAAGCATCGGCCAAGCCTTTTTGCCTGTCTCCAACCCCGTTTCCAACGTCAGACTGACGCTGCGCGACGCGCAGATCGAAATGTCGTCCCCGGCGGAACCCAAAAAATAGAAGGTCCCAGAGGCTATGGACATCGGAACCCTGCTCGGCTTGATCAGCGGCGTCATCTTCGTCTTCATCGCCATCATGCTCGGCGGCGACTTCATGGGCTTCGTCAACGCCCCGTCGGCGCTGATCGTATTAGGCGGCACCGTTTCCGTAACCTTCATCATGTTCCCCATGGGCGTGGTGCTGGGATCGTTCAAGGTGGCGCTGAAAGCCTTTTTCTCCAGAAGCCCCAACCCCAAGCTCGTCATCGAAGAGGTGGTCGCCCTGGCCAACCTGGCCCGCAAGGAAAGCCTGATCGCCCTGGAACGAGCCACGATTTCGGACAAGTTTTTGAAAAAAGGCGTGATGCTGATCGCCGACGGCACCGAGGAGCGGCTGGTCCGGACCATCCTGGAGACCGAACTCAGCTTCACCCAGCAGCGCCACCGCCAGGGGCAAGGCGTGTTCAAGGGCATGGGGGCCATGGCTCCGGCCTTCGGGATGATCGGCACCCTGATCGGCCTGGTGAACATGCTCCAGGTTCTGGACGACCCCACGGCCATCGGGCCGGGCATGGCCCTGGCCCTGCTGACCACTCTTTACGGCGCCCTGATGGCCAATCTGGCCTTCATCCCCATTTCCAAAAAGCTGGAAGAACGCTCCCTGGAGGAAGTCACGATCATGGAAATGACCATGGAAGGGGTGATGTCCATTCTGCGCGGGGAAAACCCGCGCCTGATCCTGGAAAAGCTGGAGTCCTTCGTGCCCCCGGCCCTGCGCCAAGAATAGGGAAGTATTCGCGACGTTTCACGTTTTCAAGACGCCGACGCCATGCCCAGAAACAACACACCGCCCCAGGAAGAAGAAGGCGCCCCCTTGTGGATGGTCACCTTCGCCGACTTGATGTCGTTGTTGCTGACCTTCTTCATTCTGGTGCTCTCCTTCGCGAACATGGACATCGTCCGTTTTCGGGAGATGCTCGGCTCCATCCAGACCGCCTTCGGAGTCCAGGTCCAACGCCGGGAGGCGGACTACGTGGCCTTTTCCCCTTCGGAGTTCGAGCGCAAGGATCTGGAACTCAGCCAACAAAACGAGGAAGTCCTGAGCATGGTCGTTCAATTGCGGACCATCATGCAGGACGACGAGGCTCTGCAAAAAAGCATCGGCGTGGAAGCGGACGACGAGGGGCTGGTATTACGGGTGGACAGTGAATCCATGTTCGACGTCGGCTCCGCCGTGCTCAAACCCGAGGCCGTCCCGGCCCTGGAGGCGGCCATCAAGATTCTGCGCGATTACAACATGAACCTGGTCATCCGCGGTCACACCGACAATACGCCCGTCAGAACAGCGCAGTTTCCCTCAAACTGGGAACTCTCCTCGGCCCGGGCCACCGCGGCCCTGCGCTATATTATGGAACACGGCGGCTTTTCCCCCACCAGAATGCGGGCCGTGGGCTACGCGGACAGTCGGCCTCTGGTGCCCAACAATTCAGAAGACAACCGACGAAGAAATCGACGGGTCGAGTTCTATTACCACTCCCCGGACGCTCAATCCTGGTGACCCGCCCATGACCGACGCCCATCAATCCCCACCCTCGATCCCGACGCCCGCTTCCGGACTCGACACTCCCGCCCGCCCTATCGCCTACCGAGCCGAGGCCGTCCCCGGCGGCTCCGAAACCTCCTCCGCTACCCCTCCGGAAGACGTCCTGATTGTTTTTGACTCTGGCCGAAAATGGCGGCTCTGGGGACGCGACGGCAAGCGGCGAGAGGAGGATCTGGTCAAGACGGCGCTGGATGGCTCATCCCGCGGGCTGCCCGTGTTGCTGGGTTGCGGACTGGGCGTCGCGCTGCGCGAACTGTTGCGAACCACCTCCGGGCCGGTGGCCGTGGTGGATAAGGAGACGACGATCCAGGCCGTGACCGGCTCACGTGACTTGGTCGACGATCCACGGGTTCTCTGGGTGGACTCCTCAACTCCGGAAGAAGCTCTGGACGCTTTGACCCGCTGGCAGATGGAGCATGCCGGATTGCCGCTTCGCCCGGTGCTCATCCCGCTCTACGCCCGCCTGGATCCGGACCACTACAAGGTCATCCTGGCCCACCTGGAGGCCAGCTCGCGTTTCGACATCTGGGCCCGGGCCAACTACCCCAAATGCCGCGCCTGGCCGCCCCGGGTACTGCTGCTGACCAGCCAGTATTTTCTTTTGGGCGAGGTGATCGGGGCCTTCCAGCGCATGGACGTCCCTCACCGACTGCTGGAATTCACGCCCCGGGAAACCGGACGAACCGAATTCGTCCAGGATCTGCTCACCGCGATCCTGGAGTTCAAGCCGGATCTGGTCCTGACCATCAACCACCTGGGGGTGGATCGGGAAGGCGTGCTCATGGAGCTGCTGGAAAAGTGCCGCCTGCCCCTGGCCTCCTGGTTCGTGGACAACCCGCACCTGGTGCTCTACGTCTATACTAGGCTGGTCAGCCCCTGGACCACGATCTTCACCTGGGACGCGGACAACGTGGATTCGTTGCGGGCCATGGGCTTCGAGCACGTCCATTACCTGCCCCTGGGCACGGACATCCACCGCTTTCACCCGCCCGCCGACCCCGCGAGCCGTCCCGGCGCCTGTCCCGATTTTTGGCGGGCCCGGGTCTCCTTCGTGGGCAACTCCATGCTGGCCAAGGTGACGGCCCGGCTCAAGGCCGGACACTTTCCCCGGCCCATGCTCCTGGCCTATCGCGATGTGGCCCGGTCCTTCGGGGATTCAACAGACGATAGTGTCCGGGAGCACCTGCGGATCGCCTTCCCAGAGGTTTTCCAATGCTTCGAGGCTCTGTCATCGGTGGAGGAACGGCTGGCTTTCGAAACCGCGATCACCTGGGAAGCCACCCGCCTGTACCGCAACCGCTGCGTCCGGAGCATCCTGCCCTTCCAACCGCTCATCGCCGGGGACAAGTACTGGAAGATCGCCCTGCGAGGCCGACCGGAAGCGTGGCGTTGGCACCCGGAACTGAGCTACTACACGGATCTGCCCCGATTCTATCCCTGCTCCGAGATCAACTTTAACTGCACCAGCATGCAGATGAAAGGCGCGGTGAACCAGCGGGTCTTCGACATTCCGGCCTGCGGTCAATTCCTGATCACGGATCAGCGCCGCCAGATGGACGAGTTGTTTGAGCCCGGACGGGAGGTCGTGGCCTATGCAAACCCCGAAGAAATCCCGGACTTGATCGATTTCTATCTGCGCCGTCCCCAGGCCCGCGAAAAAATCGCCCGGGCCGCACGGAAACGAGTGCTCCGGGAGCATACCTACGACCTGCGGATGACCTCCCTGCTCAAAACCATGCTCGCGGTTTACGGATAATGTCCGCAAAGCCGATCCTCATCCTCCAAATGCAGCGCATGGGGGACCTGATTCTCTCCTTTCCCCTTTTCCTGTGGTTGCAGCGGGAACATCCGGGCCATCCGCTCTGGGTGGTGGGCGAGCCCCGCTTCTACGAGGCCTTGTTGCCCGTCAGCCCGGCGGCCACCTACTTTCCCTGGACCGCGACCGAACAAGTGCGCCGGACCTCCTTCGCCTTATGCGTCAACCTCAGCCACGAACGGGCCGCGGCGGGCCTGGCCGGAGAGGTCCGGGCCGAGCACCGCGTCGGCCCCGTGCAGTCCGCCGACGGCGTGCGCCGCATTCATGGCCCATGGCAACTCTACCGGGCCGGCCTGGTCCACGCCAACCGCCACAACCGATTCCATTGGGCCGACCTGAACGCCCTGGACTGCGTTCCCCTGTCCCGGATCGCCGCCACCCGCTGGCCCGAGCCCCGGACCCGTCTGGGGGACCGACGCCGCGTCGGTCTGTTCCTGGGGGCCAGCGAACCGGCCAAACGCCCGAAACCGCGGTTTTGGATCGACCTGGCCCGGGAGCTGTTGCACCGGGACCTGCGGCCGATTCTTTTGGGCGGACCCGCTGAACGGGACATTGCCTCCAAGGTCCAAAAACAGATCGGCCACAACGTCCTCAACCTGACCGACCGACTGACCCTGGCCCAGTTCGCCGACCTCGGCCAGAGCCTGGAACTGTTGGTCACGCCGGACACCGGGCCCATGCACCTGGCCGCCTGGACAGGTCTGCGGGTCCTCAACCTGTCCTTGGGCCCGGTCAATCCTTGGGAAACCGGCCCGTATCAACCCGGCCACCTCGTGCTTCAGGCCCGGGTCAGCTGCGCGGGCTGCTGGGGTTGCGCATATTCAGACCATCACGGGGTCCATCGTTGCCACGACCATTTCCTGCCCCGCCGCGTGGCCCAACTGGTCCATGCGCTGGCCGGTTCCAAAGGCCGGGGAGAGAACACACCGAGAACGGCGGATGGGAACCTGTTCCTGTCGGCCAAAACGACCGAAGGATTGTACAACCTCCACCGCCTGCTCCCCACAAACGCCCCGCGGTCGGCCCGGGACATGCTGGACGAGTTCTGGTCGCTGTTCTGGGGTAGTTCCCTTGGCCTGTGGAATCGGGAAAAGCCCCTGGCCGCCTGGAACGAACTGGTCCACGCCTTCCCGGCCCTGGCCGAAGCCTTCACCCGCTTCCTGTTCGGCTTTCACCGCAAACTGCGCCAGGCCAGGGACGAGACGTTTTGGCTCCAAGGCCCGCCGATGCTACGCCCGCTTTACAGCCAAGCCCACTTGGTCTTGCAAAACGACGATTTTTCATGGAAAAGTGAACACCATATCCTGACCATGACCGAGGAACTACTCCGGATCGTGGCCGGGGAGAAAAGCCTATGACGCTGAAAATTCGCCATGGAGTCGGATATTCCGTCCTGTGCGGTTGCCTGCTGGTCTGGACGACGTTGATCGCCACCGCCTCTCCGACCGCCGACACCTTGGGCGAGCCCAAACAGGTCATCCTGCCCATGACCATCGACTACGCGCTGCTCAACGCCATGGTCCGAAACACGTTTCTGGAAGGAGGTATCGTCGCGGGGGTGGATACGGAAAAGAGCCGCAAAACCTTGTATTACGAGCAGGACGGTTGTCAGGGCGTCGTTGTTTCCGCTCCGCGCTTCCGGGAAGAAGGCGGCGAACTGCTCATGGAAACGCAGGTCCATCTGCGTTACGGCCGGAGCATGGGCAGGTATTGCGTCCTTCCGCTGAGTTTCGACGGGGTGCTGGTCATGTATCAACATCCCTCGGTCTCTCCCGAGGACTGGACCCTCCGCTTCACACCGCTCAAATCCGAAATGCGCACCCCGGACGGCCAACCGGCCCGCCTGGCCTCCCTGGCATGGCGTTTGGTGGAGGACTACGTTCTGGGCTCTCTGGCCGGCGTTTCGGTGAACCTTGGCCCGCCCAAACAGGAGCTGCAAGACTTCCTGCCGCTGATGCTGCCCGTTGAGGATCAACCGGGGGTACTTGAAATGCTGCGAGAGTTGCGTCCGGCAG
This sequence comes from Desulfonatronum zhilinae, assembly GCF_900182865.1. NCBI lineage: Bacteria > Pseudomonadati > Thermodesulfobacteriota > Desulfovibrionia > Desulfovibrionales > Desulfonatronaceae > Desulfonatronum > Desulfonatronum zhilinae. The sequence goes on along the minus strand of NZ_FXUJ01000005.1, from coordinate 127,695 downwards.
ACGTGCTGGTCCAGACTCAAGGGTTGCGCCTGGAAAACGTCATGACGGTTTTCGACGAACTGTATCAGCCCGAACCTGAATGGTTGGAGCCCTACCTGTCCGACGAGGAACTGGAGCGGTTCATTGTCGCCTGGGAAGTCTGGGACGCTTTTTTGGTGCATCTGATCACGACCTTGACGACCAGACAACTTACGGACGACGAACAGTTGCTCCTGCTGGACGTTTTGCTGCGCATGCGCCATGAGTTCGCCTATCACCTCGAAGACCCGGTGGGCCAGACCGACTTGGTCCGCGTCCAGTTCATGGAAACCTGGACCAGGCTTGGACCGTTGTTTCGCGGCCATCTCCTGGAGGCCGACAATAACTCCTTGCTGGGCTACCTGGCTTTTTTCTCTGCTTCCGACGCCCTCTTGGCCCTGGACAAGCTGGGGCCGACCCTGGGGCTGGAGATCAGCCGGGACGGGCTGATCCGCCTGGCCAGGCTGCTGGATAATCAGGACACTCTGTTGGACTACGGCCCGGAACTGCTTCCGGAGTTGCGCCGCATCTTGGGGCTCGGCAACAGGCTGAGCAACGGGCCGGACAACGAGGACGCCGACCGGGAATCAACGCTGCCGGATTCTCCGTCGCCCCGGAGCCTGAAATTTCTCCAAGACCATCTCGCGGCGTTTTTCATTGGAACCGCCCAGGCCGAGTCCCCCCCGGCGGAACTGGAAGCCGATCTTACCCATTGGATTTTCCAGGGGCGAGACCTGAAAGCGTACATGGACCGGGTGACCGGAGTGCTCCGGGATCGAACCGACGAGGTTCTGGACAAAGCCGAAAAGCCTGCCGACCATCACGATTTTTTCCACGACCTGGCCCTGGCCACGGCCTGGCAGGAAAGCTGTTTCCGTCAGTTCACGACATCCGGGAAGGATATCCTGTACATCCGGTCCTACAACAACACTTCCGTAGGCATCATGCAGATCAATGAACGGGTCTGGCGCGGCCTCTACGACCAGACCCGCCTACGCTGGGACATCGCCTACAACGCCCAGGCCGGGGTGGAGATCCTGGACCTGTACTTCGCCAAATACGCCCATCCCAGGATGCGCAAAGAACCCGAAGCAAACTGGACAGCAGACTTGCAGGCCGGAATGCTCTACGCCATGTACAACGGAGGACCGGGACAGCTGGATCGATTTCTGACCCGCGCCCAGGAGAACAACCTGTTTCGCAGCGACCGCCTGTTCAGGGAAAAATGGGACTGGATTCGCCAAGACGCCCTGGACAAAATTTCCATTTGCCTCATCGGACGGTAACGGGCTGTTTCGTCCCGCGATCACCATGCTCGACAAAAGCTCGGCCCTTTCCACCATTCTGGAGCGCCTGGACAAACTGCCCCTGGGCCACTGCCTGGAGATCCGGACCTACAAGCGCAATCGCCGGGTGCTCTTTCACCGGGCAGAGGAGAATGCCTGGAACATCCTTCAGGATGGTTTTGCCAAAGATCTTTTTGAAAACGTCGCCCCGGAGAAAATGCGCAAACTCCTGCAAAACCTGCTGCGCAAGGAATTCCCCCGCAGCACGAAAATCCGCCTGTACGCTCTGGGCCCCTGCGATCCGAAAAAGACATCGGCCCAGGAGCGCAAGGTGCTTTGAAGGGATGGGCGATCTTGCGGTGGCCTGCCAAAGTCCAGGGGAGGCTGCCCGGTCTTGTATTTACCACTTCTTGCGAAAGAACTACTGGAAAATACTCAAATACAATCTAAACTATAAAATATAATTGGATTTTGTCATACTGGGCATGGAAGGGGAAGTACTTCTGCTGCCCCACGACGGCACGAAAAAAGTCCAGGGGGAGCGATAGCTCCTGCCCGGAACCTGGACGTCCACGTTTCCCGTGGCAAGTAGGCAATGAGGGATTGGAAATCGCAGAACAGGATCAAATTCTACCCGTTGCGAGAAGTGCTGCCTGGATGGTCTTCAGCGGCAAGAGCAGGGAGAGGGGGTGGTCCAGAAGGTGTACGGCTCCGTAGTCGGCATACCACTCTGCGGCACGTTCATTCTTGGCGTCGATGAGCAATGCCACGCCGCCGACCTGGGACGCCGCCCGAAGGCATCGCCGACCGGCGGCCAAGAGAAGCTGGCCTCCGAGACCGCGTCCCTGGACCGAACGGTCAACGGCCAACCTGGCCAGCCTGAAGACCGGCACCTCATGACGGGCCAAACCGCGTCGAACCAATTCCGGCGTCCGTTCAAAAGCCAGCGAGGCTGGGGCAAGGCTGTAGAAACCAAGAATGGTTGCATTCCCTGTGGCACTGACCGCCAGGAACGTCTTGGCCCCGCCGAGATCATGGTTTTTCCGGGCATGACGTCGGAGGAACTCGTTCAGCGCAGGCTCGCCGCAATCAAAGTTATCCCGGCGATGCCCTCTATCAATAGGCTGTTCATGCCAAGCCGGAACGCTCACGCCCAGTCCGGCAGGGCTTCGGCGGCCCGCTGCAGTCTGCTGGTTGGCTTTGGTGGATTTTCAAGCACTTCAAGGACATGAAGGCTGTCCCGCTGAGTCAAGGAAACCCGTTCGGCCTGCTGGACAATAGACCGAGCCGCATCAACCGAGGTACGGGTGACAAAACTGGTCAAGTTGGTGCCCTGAATGGCAACGGCTCGCATCAGCAGGGCTTTTTCTTCCGGAGCGATCCGCAAGGACATCCGATAGTTGTTTTCAATGGAGGGTTGGGGCATGGGGTGACTCCTATGTTGTGTACGTATTCAAAGCGTACAGAGGTGGCTGCGTCGTGTCAATCGACGACCAAAAGTCCACCGAAAGCGATCCATGCCCGAAAGGTTCTGCATATCATCGCGGAGGGCTTCTGGATTTTCTTTGCATGAACCGTTGCCGGGCGGCACAAGGCCGCACTTGATTGAGGCAATGGCTTGGAGTAGACAGAACCTTATTTCCTCCGCAGGCCCCATGTGTGAGAACCGCCACGGCGTATTGACCGCGACCGGTTCCCGACCCGGCGACCACAAACCATATTCCAACGGACTTCTGATCATGCAAACAGCGGTATTCGGCGGCGGCAGTTGGGGCACGACCCTGGCCAATCTCTTGGCGCACAAGCACGGCTCGGCCAGGCTCTGGGTCCGGGAAAAGGAACTGGCCTCCCTGATCCGCGCCAAGCGCCGCAACCCGTGGTACCTGCCAGACCTGGAACTGGCCCCCGGCCTCACCGCCAGCGACGACCTGGCCCAGGTCACGGAAGGCGCGGACTTCTTTCTTTTCGTCGTGCCCAGTCAATTTTACGGCGGGGTGCTCAAGACCGTGCGCGAGTTCCTCCCTAAAAAGCCGGTGGTCATCTCCGCCAGCAAGGGGATCGCCCTGGACACCTTGCGGACCATGTCCGAGGTGACGGAGGAAGCCCTTATCGGCCTCAAGCCCGTTTTCGCCATGCTCTCCGGCCCCTCTTTCGCCAAGGAAGTCAGCCAGGGCATGCCCACGGCGGTCACCCTGGGCTGCAAGGACAAGGCCGCGGCCAAGTCCATCCAGGATTTGCTCTCCACGGACGCCTTCCGGGTCTACACCAACAAGGACGTTCGCGGCGTGGAACTGGGCGGAGCCTTGAAGAACATCATCGCCATCGCCGCCGGGATCTCCGACGGCCTCGGCTTCGGCACCAACGCCCGGGCCGCCCTGATCACCCGCGGCCTGGCCGAAATGTCCCGGCTGGGCGTGGCCATGGGCGCCCAGGCCCAGACCTTCATGGGCTTGGCCGGCATGGGGGACCTGGTATTGACCTGCACCGGGGACCTGTCCCGCAATCGCCAGGTCGGCCTGAAGCTGGCCCAGGGCAACAAACTTCTGGATATCCTCGGGCAGATGAAAATGGTCGCCGAAGGCGTCAAGACCACGGAATCGGTGCACGCCCTGGGTCGGCGGCACAAGGTCGACCTGCCCATCACCGAACAGGTGTATCAGGTGCTTTACGAGGGCAAGGACCCGCGACAGGCCGTGCAGGAATTAATGCGGCGGGAACTGAAAAGCGAACAGTAATCTCACGATCCGTAACCCCCCAGGGAGGAGAGTATGAAAATGCAATCAACACGAAAAACATTGGCGATTTTGGCTGTATTGGCCTTGCTGGCCGCTGGTTGCGGCAGCACCCAGGGCGGCAGCGCACCCATCAACCAGATCGGTGGTGGCCTGCTCGGCGGGATCGGCGGCGGCATTGCCGGCGCGCAAATCGGCGCGGGCAGCGGGAGGGTCGCGGCGATCATCGGCGGGACCATCCTGGGCGCGGTCCTGGGCAGCTACGTGGGCGGTTATATGGACCGCATGGATCAGCAGCAGGTCAGCCGCACCCTGGAAACGCAACCCACCGGACAGACATCGCAGTGGAAAAATCCGGATACCGGCAATCGCTTCAACGTTACCCCCGTGAACACCTATCAGCGTCCCGACGGGCAATACTGCCGCGAATTCGTGACCCAGGTCGAAGTCGGCGGCAAGACGGAACAGGCCTACGGAACCGCATGCCGCATGCCGGACGGCTCCTGGAAGGTTCAGTAGGAGCCTCGGTCCTTTTCCCCTATACCGAAACGCCATCACAGCGGAGGATGAAACCATGCTCAGATCAGCTTTATTCTTTGTTTGTCTCCTCGTCGCAGCGTCTCCGGCGTTCGCGCAACAGGTCATCGATAACTGCACCCTGCTACCCTATACGAGATGCCCAGGGGTGAACCTCAATGGCGCCAATCTCTCCGGAATCAACCTCCAGGGAGCCTATCTCAAGAATGCCGACCTCCGAAACGCCAACCTCACCAATGCCAACTTCATCGACACATACCTCGACGGGGCCAAGCTGGACGGGGCAACGCTGACCGGCGCCAATTTCAGCAAGGCCATCTGGCCCGATGGACGGGTCTGCGCCTTCGGGTCCATCGGTCAATGCAATTAGTGCGTGGCGTTGCACCCTGAAGCACTACTCGCCTTTCAATCATCGTGAACACGTTGCATGAAAACCTGTTCACGACGAACCTAAGCCCTCAGGCCGCCTCTCAGGCGGCCTGAGACGTTTTCTCCCAGCCCCCCGTCACGCATGCCCTTCCGACCCAAGCCCTTAACCATCATCCACACCGAAGCCTCGGACGCCTGGGGCGGGCAGGACATTCGGGTCTTCACCGAGGCGCTTTGGCTTCGGGACCGGGGGCATCGCGTGCACCTGTTCACTCCGGCCCACGGCGAGCTGTTCCGGCGCGCCCGGGAGGCGGGGCTGGACTGTGAAGCGATTTCCTTTGCCAAGCGGACCAAGCCAACGGACTTTGTGCGCCTGATGCGGCGGTTCACGGCCATCCGGCCGGACGTGGTCTGCACCCACAGCAGCGTGGACAGTTGGGTGGGATTGACGGCTGCCAGGGCGTGCAAGGTCCCGGCGGCGATCCGCTATCGCCACGTGAGTACGCCGGTGGGGAATAATTTCATGAATCGGTGGCAGTATCGCAGGTTGTGCGACCACGTGGTGACCACGGCCGGGATGATACGGGACGAACTGCGCCGCCCCCTGGGCCTGCCGCCGGACAAGGTCAGCTCCATTCCCACGGGCATCGCCGCGCCGGACATGCCTACGCGGAACCGGGCCCGGGGCGAATTGCTGAAACGTTTCAACCTTCCGGACAACGCCCAGCTCATCGGTCAGGTTTCGGTCTTGCGCAGTTGGAAAGGACAGTACGTGCTCATCGACGCGTTTGAACGTCTGGCCGCCAAGCTGCCCGATGCCCGCCTGCTCCTGGTGGGCGGGGGGCCGGTCATGGGCGACTATTCCAAACGTAGCCGGGAAAGCCCGTTTGCCTCACGCATCCTGCTGCCCGGCCATCAGGAAGACGTCTGGCCGTTTTTTCGCGGTCTGGACGTGGCCGTGCTGGCCAGCACGAAAAACGAAGGCATCCCCCAGGCCGGGCTGCAGGCCATGTTCGCGCGGTGTCCCTTCGTGGGCACGGCTGTCGGCGGGATCCCGGAAATCGTGGATCACCAGCGCACCGGCCTGCTCGTCCCCCCCAGCGACCCAGGGGCCCTGTCCGCCGCGATCACCCGAGTGCTCCATCAGCCGGACATGGCGAGATCAATGACGGACAACGCCCTGAACATGGTCCAAGCCGAATTCACACTTTCCGGCATGGGCCGCCGAATCGAAGCATTACAGCTTCGGCTCATGGACGAAACGAGTCAGAAGAGTCAAAAGCAGGCACGAAAATGAATACCCCCGAGCCGTCCAGCTTGCACCGGATTCCGGACAAATCCCACATCAAGCTGAGCTACGTCACCCACTACTATCTGGATCAGAAACGCCCGGACACGGTCCTGGACCTTCTGGCCCGGTATCAGCGGTACGCGCCGGAGTTGCTGGACATGATCCAATTCGTGGTGGTGGACGACTGCTCGCCGCTGCGGTTTGAGGTGCCTGACCTGGACCTGAACCTGACCTGGCTGCGCATCACCGACGACATCCCCTGGAACCAAGGCGGAGCGCGGAATCTTGGCGTGACCTACGCCGCTTCGGACAAGGTGCTGCTCACGGACATCGACCATGAATTTCCCGAAGCCACCCTGGGCAGGATGGTCCGGATGCGGGAGTGCGGCCGAGATTTTTTCAAGATCTACCGGACCGATCCGGTAACCGGAAAACTGCGCCACGGACACTCCAACACCTTCCTGCTCTCCCGGGCCAGATTTCTTCGGCTCTACGGCTATGACGAGGAATTCTGCGGCCATTACGGGGCCGAGGACTACCGCTTCGTCAAGTTCCAGAAATATCATGGTTCCAGACAGCGCTATCTCCCCAAGAAGTATCGCTGCATCCCTCGGATCGACCTGGACCGGGACGAGGCCTATCACGGACTGGAGCGCGACCTGTCCCACAACACGCCCATTGATGCCCGCAAGGAATACGAAATGAAGCAGTACGGCAAAGACGCCGGGCACAGCCGGATGTTTCTGCGCTTTCGCTGGGAAGTGGTTCTGGAGAAGTCTCGGGACGTGCGCATCCAGCGCAAGCGCAATCCGCTGTGGCAGAAGTCATGGTACTGGCGCTGGCTCGTGGGAGAACGGTGAACGAGCATGAAATTTCTGTTCGTCAAACTCAAGCACATCGGGGACAGCCTATTGCTGACGCCCACGATCCGCTCCGTCCGGGCGATCCATCCCCGGGCTGAAATCTGGGTGGTGGTGCGCCGGGGTTGCGAAGGCATTCTGGCCGGGTGCCCGGACATCGACCGGGTGCTCACCGCCGCCGCACCGGAGAAAAACAAACGCCGACCCTGGAACTGGGCCTCGGACTTCGGCTTGGCCGCCGCCGTTCGCCGGGAACGCTTCGACTACGCCTTTGAACTGGGCGACGGCGACCGGGGCCGCTGGCTGACCCTGATCAGCGGGGCGCGCCACCGTTGCGCCAATGCCGCGGGCCGACCGCTGCACTGGTGGTGGAAACGAACCTTCACGGACTTTTCCGACTTCTGGTGGTACAAAAGCCATCAGGTGGAAAAAGATTATTATACGGTCAGCGACTGTCTGCCCGAGCCGCTCCCCCTGCCCATTCCGCCCTTGTCCTTTGCCAGGGACCGGACCCGGCCCTGGTCACCGGCAGGCAATCTGACGCGCTTCGCCGTGCTCCACCCCGGAACGCGCTGGTCCATCAAGCGCTGGCCGGAACAACGCTGGCGGGAACTTTGCGCCAGGCTGCTGGAGCGCGTCCCGTCCGTCGTGCTCAGTTGCGGTCCGGACCCGGAAGAGGTCCGGTTGTGCACCGCCCTGAGCAGATCGGCCCCCGGACGGATCATCAGCACGTCCGGTCAAACCTCCTGGGCCCAGTTGGCCGGCCTGCTGCACAGGGCCGTCTTGTTCGTGGGCGTGGACACCGCGGCCATGCACCTCGCCGCGGCCTGCTCCTGCCCCACCGCGGCCCTGTTCATGGGCTCGAGCCCCATTGAATGGGCCCCCTGGCAAACCCGGCACGTGGTGATCCAACCCGAACCAGCGGACGAAGAATCGCCCCCTGGGTCGCCTGCGGAGCGGATCAGCGTCAACATGGTGCTCCAGGCCTGCGACGAGCTGCTCCGGGACGAAGGCCGGACATGAGCACGCTCTTTTTCGTCGTCAACCAGGACCCCTTCGACGGCTCGGCTCACGGCCTCTACTGCCTGCGCAACTGCCGGGCCCTGGCCGACGCGGCCCCGGAAAATACCGTGCGACTGGTCTATCCCGGTGCGTTGCTGGGAGTGCCGCTCCGCGCATCCCCCCGCGACCAAACCGTTTCCGACGACCTCAACCGCATGGGGCTTTCCTCTCCGCCCAATCTGCGCTTGCATCCCCTGCCCGCCCTGCGTCGGGCCAGAGGCCGTCGCGGCGTGACGGTCAACGCGGTCTATTACTGGGCGTGTCTTCTGTTCCTGCGCCGCCGGATGCGCCCGGGAGACACGCTGGCCAGCGCCAGTTTTGCCGGATTGACGAGATTCCTCTTCCGTCGGCCGGAGCTGGAGCGGAACGTGCGACGGGTTTATGAAGTGCATCAGTTGACGCATCTGGAGCAGGGTCCGGAATCCAAGGCGGCCAGAGTCGAACAGGCCGTGTTTTCCGATGCGGACGTTCTGCTGACCACCACTGAGGTTCTTCGCGACCAGCTTCAGAAGCTTGTTCCCGGCAAGCCAGTGACCAGCCTGGGGCTGGCCTGCGGCTTTGACCCTGAAACCGTCCCTCCACCCGAGCCGGACGCTTCCCGCCCCTTCACCCTGGCCTATATCGGCTCCCTCTACCCGGAGCAGGGCGTCCAGTGGCTCATGGGGGCTTGGAGCGAGATCATGGAGCGGGTCCATGCGCCCTTGCGGCTGAAGATCGCCGGAGGGAGTCCTCGGGAGGTGGAAGCCTTGCGCGGACAGACCGTCGGGCGCGAGGAGACGGTCCAGGTCCACGGGCCGGTGGCTCCTGGGAAACTGCCCCGGTTCTTGCAGGACGTGGACGCCCTGATCATCCCGGCCCTGAACCGGGGTCGCATGCCGTACGTGGCCATCACCAAGGCCTATGACTATCCGGGATTGAATCGCCCGATTCTGGCCGCGAACCTGCCCAGCATCGCGGAGGTGCTGCGACCGGGGCGGGAGGCGGTGCTGTTCGCCCCGGAGGACGCCGCTGGAGTGGCCGATGCCCTTGCCCGGATCGTGCGCGACGCGGACCTTGTCCGAACCCTGACGGCCAATTGCCGGGCCCGCCGGGAGGAGTTCACCTGGGAAAACCGTTCAACAGCCTGGTGGCAAGCCGCGAGGCCATGAAAATCTCCATCATCACCCCCACGTGGAACCGGGCCGAACGGCTGCGTTCATCCCTGGAAAGCGTCGCCAACCAGCGGACCCCGCCCTGGGAGCACGTCGTGGTGGATAACCTGTCCACGGACGGCACCGCGGAGCTGGTTGCCGAATACGCCCGCACGGCTCCCTACCCGGTGCGCCACCTCCGGGAAGCGGACGGAGGCATCTATCAAGCCATGAACAAGGGCCTCGCCCTGACCACGGGCGAAGTCCTGCATTTTCTCAACGACGACGACATGCTCTTCGGGCCGGATGTGCTGACCTCCATGAGTCGGTGTCTGAAGCTTACGGACGCGGACATCGTTTTCGGGGACGTGGTTCTGCTGGACGAAGGGCATAAGCAGGTCCAGAGTTATCGCCGCCACCGTCAGATGAATCGGCTGACCCTGGTGGAGCGGACCATCACCCAGCAGGCCATCTTCTATCTTCGGGACGTCTTTGACCGGTGCGGGACGTTCGACACCCGGCTGCGCATCACCGCGGATCACGAATGGCTGCTCCGGGCGTTTCTCAAGCACGGTATCCGGGGTATCTACCTGAAACGCCCGGTGGCCGTGTTCCGCATCGGCGGCGTGTCCAACGACCCGGCATCCGAGGCGGCCCACCGTCGGGAGCGGGAAGAGGTCACCCGAAAGTATTTTTCCCCCCGCGAAATTCGGGCGGCCCAGATATTTCGCCGTCTGGCGCGCAAGCTGCCCTTCGGTGCGGCGGCCCTGAATCTCTTTGTGCCCCTGCGCCTGGACGTCCGAACCCTGCGGGAAAAAAACGGCCAACTCCGATCCGATCCCCTGGCCTGGATCGATCTGTGATCCTGCCAGGCCACCAAGCTACCACACGACCACCCTACCAATTAGCGAGAAAATCGGCGTACCCATCCAGCCCGCTTTTCCAGTTGGCATACCCCTGTTCATGCTCCTCCCGGGCCGTCGCGCCGAGGTGGTCCGGGTCGATCCGGCGCAGCGCCGACCCGACCTGACCGACGCCGACCATGTGGTAGAGGTATGGCTGTGGCTTCCCCGTAAGGCGGTGCCAGCGCTTGCCCAGGGACTTGCGCCATTTATGCACGGCGCGAGAGGAGGAGCGAAACAGATGGCCGCTGTGGCCGTGGACCACGTATTCGTTGGTTGCCGGACCGTCGTAGGCCAAAACGCAGGCACCGCGGGCCATGGATTGGAGCACGGTCAGGCCCACGCCTTCGCGGGCCCGGGGGGCTAGGCAGAGGGAGCTTTGCCCCAGGAGCCGTTGATGCTCGGCGTCCGGGAGGAAGTCGCGGATGGTCAGCACACGGGTTTTTCCCAGGCTCTCCGGCAGAGCCAAGCCTGGATGGTCGTATCCCGGGTCAGGGCGATGGACGTGGATCAATTTCTCCACGGCCAGATCGGCGCAAATGCGGCGGATGGCCGCTTCGCTGTACAGGCCGACCCGGTTCCAATAGATCATGGTCCGCTCGGAATCTCGCCGGACAGGCTCAAACCGTTCTGGTTCGAAATAGAATCGCACTCGCAGCGTGGGCAGACCGAAGCGCCGCGCAAGCTGCTCCACGGGCCGGGAAAAGGCCACGATGCGCGGCCGGGCCGGCGACCGGGCCAGCCCGGCCCAGAAGGACTCGGGCCACCGGGCCACGTTGTCCCACATGGGTAGCCAGACGATCCGGGCCGTGTCCCGGCGCAGCAGTTCCGGAGGCGGGGGCAGTTGGCAGAAAATCAGGGGCCGTCCGGGATCACGGTCCAAGACGTCCAGGGGTGCTTGGGGTTTCTGGTCCCAGGGGGTCAAGGCGATGTCCAGCATGCCGCGCAACGGCGCTGCCAGGATTTCCTGGAAGGCATTGCTCACGGCGGTATGCCAGGGCATGCAGAACGCGGGAATCGGGGTCATTTGGGCCGATCCGTTTCAAATGCCTCCGGCCTGTCGGGACGTGGGCAGGCCGTGCGCCGGGCGTCCTCGGGAAGCAGGCTTCGCGGATGTTTGACCGGGAACATCCGCTTGTTCAGGGACCGTCGCCAGCGTTCCAGGAGCCGTTCCAGGGAGGCGAGGACGCCCCTGGGCCGGGCCAGGGGATCAGCGGAAAACGTTCGCCTGGTCAGCAGATGCAGGGCCGTGCCGTCGGAATAGAGGGTCGTGCCTGTTTTCTCGGCCAGCACGCGCAGGGCGGGCAGGGTGTAGAAGGTGACGTGCTGCCCGGTCTGAGGGCAAAAGTACCACCAGTCGTCCACGCCGCGGGGCGGGGGGTCGGGTTGCAGGCGGGTGGAAAAAAGCAAGGCATCGGTATGCTCCAGCAGGTGGCGTACCGTTGCCGTCGGCTCTTCCAGATGCTCCAGCAGCTCAAAGGCCGTGATCGCCTCGAAGCTCCGGTCCGCCAAGCCCGTCTGGCTCGCCCGGTCCGCCAGGCCCTTCAGTTCCGGGATGTCGAAGCCCTGGGCGAAGATATTCGCGCACAGCGGGTCATGGCGATGAAAATCAAATCCCTCGTCCCGCATCAGCCGGACCATCAGCCCGTACCCCCCGGCGTAGTCCAGAAATCGTCCGGCCGGATCGAAATGGGCCGGCAGGATGTTCCGCAGCTTGGCCGCGAGTTCCAGGTTGCGCCGCACCAGGCCCACGTCCTGGACGGCGATGGCCTGATCGTAGGCCTCGTCCAGCCAATATGGCGGTTCGGTCTGGATCAGGCCGCACCCGGAACAACGGAAATAGGTCGCGTCGTGCTTGTCCAGGATGCGGGCCTGGAAGATCGGCACGGTTCGTTCCTCGCAAACCCGGCACGGCTCAGGCTGGTCCCGATTTGCCGAAGGCGGCTGGGAAGATGATTGGCGCGGTTCAGATTTTTCCAGCATGATCAGCGTCCCGCCGGGCGCGGATTTCCGCGGCAATGACCAGTCCCACGGGCAGCCAGAACTGGATCCACATGGGGGATATCTTGGACAGGGTCAGGTACCCGGCGGAGATGCCGAAGACCAGAGGGTAGAGCACGATGGCCGGAAGCAGGAAGCCGCCGGTGCGGCGATATGCCCGCCACGCCCCGCGCAGGGCCAGAGCGGCCAGGGCCAGGAGCAGGAAGGTCCCGACCAGGCCTCCGAAATGCAGATTTTCCAGGTACAGGTTGTGGGCCACGCCGTGCAGCTCTCCGCTGGCGGAGATCAAGTCCTGGTGCTCGTTCAGCCCGAATCCGAACCAGGGCCGCTCCCAGGCCCGCTCCAGAGCCAGGGCCCATATCTCGCCGCGCACGCCCAGCCTCCGTTCCACCCCGATCATCCCCTCGGGATGGTGCAAAGAAAACACAATCACGGTCAGAATGGCCACGCCGAGTACGGCCAGGACCATCACCAGCCGCCGGTCGCCCTGAATCAGCAATCCCAACCCCACCACCAGGGCAATGCCCACCAAGGCCCCCCGGGTCTGCGTCAGAACCACGAAAACCAAAACAGCCACCAACGCCGCCCCACCGATCCAACTCCAGAGAGCGTTGGTTCCGCCTTCCGCCTCCTGACTCCTGACTCCTGACTCCTGACTCCTGGCTTTTGTCCCCCCTCGGGCAATCAATCCGAAAACCAAAAAAACGGCCACAAAACCATACAGCCCGGCGGAATCAATGGGATGCCCGGCCAGGCCGATGTCCACGGCCCGGCTCTCCAGCCCGCCCAGCATGGGGATGTGTTTGCCGGAGTAGAACACGTACACGGATAGCAAGGCCGCGACCCCGGCCACGCAGGCCAGCCATTTGGCCAGCAGGCGCGGGAAGTCGTCCACGTTCAGGGCGTAAAAAGCGGTGATGGCCAGAAAGCTGAACAGGATGACCAGGGTCCGGGCCTCGTTGTAGAAGACGTATCCCCCGGACGCCGAGGACCAGAACAGAGTGATCCAGAGGTAGCCGAGAAACGCCAGGGCCGCGAGGAAGACCGGCGAACCGGGCAGATCGGCCCAGTACCTCCGTCCAACCTGGATCAGGAAGGGCGCCAGGACCAGGACGTAGTAGATATTGCGGTGCAGCCGGACCTTGTCCGTGACGAACAGGGAGCACAGGAACAGACAGAATATTCCGGCCCAGAGCATCCTGGCCCGGTCCGAGGCAAGAATCCGGCGCAAGGAATCCAGGGCATGGGTCAGGGAGGCGACGTGGTGCTGCATGGTGCGACTGGAAGGTGCGGCCGGAAAGCGGGGGAGAACGGGGTCGACTTACTTGTCGACAGAACCCGAGCCGTGATCGCGATGGGGGTTGTGGTTCATCATATAGCGCGTGGTCTCGTACAGGCCGCGGGTCAAATCCCGCATCCCGGCGGCGGTTTCCGGGTGCTGGTCCATCAGGTTGGGCCGGGAATCCTCGGCATGGATCAGGTGCAGGGACTGTCCTGCCCCGTCCAGATGCATCCGGAAGTAGAACCGGTCGTTGATCACGCCGATGTTCGGGACCGCGCCGTGGGTCATCACAAAGGCGTGGCGATCCTGGTCAAAGCGCGGATTGAACAGATCCCGGCCCAGGGTGGTGTTCACGTGAGCATGCCCGGTCAGGCTGGCCATTGTCGTCATCACGTCCATCTCGCTGGCCACGGCGTCCAGGACCCGACCCTCGGGAAACAGAGCCGGGGCGTGGATTACCAGGGGGACGCGGAATTGGGCCAAGCCCAGTTGAATCTCCGAAGGGTAAGAATGCACCGCCGCTTCGGTGAGATGGCCGTGATCCCCGAAAAAGAAGAACACCGTGTCCTGGTAATAGTCCGCGGACCTGGCCATGTCCATGAACCGGCCCACGGCATGGTCCATGAAACGGAAGGAATTCAATTCGGCCAGGGAATGGAAGCCATGGCTGACCAGCATTTCCTGGGACACGTCGTCGCGAATCTCAAAACCGTCGTTATTCTCCGGAATGGTATAGGGCCGATGATTGCCCGAGGTCAGGAGGATGGCCAGGAAGGGGCTGGTCTGCTCCTGGAGAACACCGTGGGCCTCCCGAAACAAGTCCAGGTCCGAGATGCCCCAGACATCACCGCGGGGAGAGGCGTAGTCGCCTTCTTCATAAATTTGCAGGCCCTGAATGTTGCCCTGGAGCAGCCCTCGAATATTCCCCCAACTGGCGCTGCCGCCCAGAAAAAAGAATTTCTCGTAACCTTCCAGAGCGTTGCTGATCATATGTTGGTTGATGATCGTGGGATTGCGGGAGGCGGTGCTGCGCAGTTGGACGTCGGGCAGGCCGGTGGTCGCGGTGAACACGGACCGGGCCGTTCCGGCGGTGGGGGTGAAGAAGTTCGGAAACAACAGGCTTTCCGAGGCCAATCGGTCGAAATTCGGCGTCGGGTCCAGCGGATTGCCGGACCAGCCGGTCTTGTACGTGGTAAAGGACTCCAGCAGGACGATGACCACGTTCAGCGGACGGTCCGGCTGAAACATGGGCTCGACGCGGCGGACAAAGTCCATGCGGTCCGGATCGGGATGGTCCACGCCCAAATACCCGGCTATCAGTGGATAGGCGGCGCGCACGGCGTCCTCGTCGTACTCCAGGGCCCCGGTCTTGAAGGTGTCGAAAAAGTAGAGAACCGGGTTGGACGCCACGGCAGGGGCGAAGACATGGGTGGAGAAAAAGGCGTCGCTCCAGCGCAGCGGATACCAGGAAAGCTTGCCGTAGATTCCGCCGGCGAACAGCCCCAGGCAGGCCACGATGATCAGGACCCGCTGCCAAAGGCGCGGAGGAGCGTACTCGGCCCCGGCGCAACGCCTGGCCAGGCAGGCGTAAAGCAGGCCCAGCAAAGCGAACAAAACCAGCAGCCCCACCAGCCAGGGCAGGACCGGATAGCTCTCCCAGACCATCTGCGCGGAGATCAGCGGGTTGGAGAGAAACCGCAGGGCCGTGGAGTCCAGGCGGGTGAGCAGGTAGGCGTAGTGGCCGAAATCCGTGACGTAGAATCCGGCCGCCCCCAGGGTGACCACCCCCAGATACCCCCCCCAGAACCTCCGCCCGGCCCGAGTAAACAGGGGGTGGATCCACTTGACCCAGCCCAGCAGAAACATCGGCGCGAGCATGAGCAGGGTCAGCCGCAGATCGAACTTCAGGCCGACGTACAGGGCCGGAAAGAGTTCGCCTACTCCGAGGGGGTCGTGGGGATTGTCGAAGACCAGCCAGAAAGCCAGCCGAGCAGCGCTGAAGACCGCCAGATAAAACAGTATGACGGCCAGATAAAAACGGATCAAGGGTGGAATGCGGTGGAGCATGGTCCGACTCGAAAACAGTTCTGGGTATAAGGTTCAAAAACGGCGATCTTCTATGGTGGAAGCGCGAGGCGGTATTGAAAGAGGTTCGGTCCTATCCTTGACCACGTCCGGTCACCCGTCGAACGGCGAGAACACAGAGGGCTCCGAAGGCGAAAAGGGTCAGGGGCAAATCCGTCAGATGGTCCCACAGATTGCTGGAGGACAGCAGTTCCAGGCCGGCCGTCAGAAGCGCCGCGCCCAGGATAAAAACGATCCCGTGCAGACGCAAGGCCAGGGCGACGAACCCGAGCAGGCTGATCCCCGCGAGCATGGGCGTGGAAAAGTAGCCCCAGTCGTAGAGATCGAAGCGGGTCAGCCCCAGGGCCGTGGGATAGAGCACCAGGCCGACCGCGCCGATGCCCGCCAGCAAAATCAGACTCTGAGACGGATCAATCACGGCCCGACCACGAAACCGTCCTGTCAGGGCCGCGCAGGCCAGAACCAGAGTGGTCACGCTGAATTCGCCCAGCAGCCCTCGCAGCCTATAAACCGGCGGAGCTTCGCCAAGAGGAAGGAACAACGCGGCCAGAGTCGCAAGAAACAGCAACCCAAGCTTGATCGGCGACCAATGCACTCCCCATGAAAAACGGGAGGGAAGTGCGGGGCTGGAGGCAACCAGGGTCACGCAGCAGGCCGCGACCACGGCGCTGGTCGCAAGGCCGATTTCCGGAGCGAACGCGTTCATGACGCGGGCTCCTGGTACGCCCGGTCTTCCAGGGGCAGGTCAGGCCGGGATTTCAGCCAGGCTGAACTGAAGGTTACATGGCGAATGAAGGCCCGGTTCCAGGTGTAAAAAAGATGATAGCGCCCCTTGGCGTCTCTGAGCAGCCACGGGTAGTCAAACCGGAAGTCGCAGATGGGACGCCCGGGCTCGCACTGGATTTCCGTGGCCGCCGCGGACACCGTTTCAGGGCTGAGCGGCATGTCCTCTTCCAAGACGGGCGTGTCCCGAGTCACGGCCTCGGGAAATTCTTCGGGCGAAAGCGGCGGCTGATGCGGTTCCACGTCATGAACAACGGCCCAGCCCCGCCCCTGATCCGTGGACCGCAGAAGAGCAAGCGAGGACCGATTGTACTCCGTGACGTTGGCCGCGGTCAGCAGAATAGTGACGTCGCCCAAGGTGCCTCCCAGGGCGGAATTGCGATTCATAATCTTGGTGCGCTCCGGCGCTGACCACGTCCGCCCGCCGTCCTTGGTCCGGCTGGCCCAGGCCCGTCGCGGCTTGTCCGAATCGGTGTTGCGCATCAGAGCCACGGCCCTGTGCGCATCGAGAGGAAAAATCACGGGCTGGATCGCGAACCGGCCGTGGGTGATCCGGCTTTTGCCCAGCACCCGGCCCTGATCGTCCAGGCGAAGATACTCGGAGAATTTGCCCAGAAATTCATGGTAAACGGGCAGGCCCATGGTTCCGTCGGCGTGGTGCACCACCGGTCCCTTGACCAGGGTGCTCACGTTCAGAAACGGAGAGGTGATCAGTTGGCGCGGCTTGCTCCAGGTTTGGCCGTTGTCTTCGGAAACGACCAGATTGATGGAACTCCCGCTCCAGCCGCCGAAGGACACGCTGACGTAGAAGAGCAGGATGCGGCCTTGCGGGTCCACGGTCGCCACGGGATTGCCGAGCTTGCGGACATGGCGGCGCTCCGCTCCGGCGGTTTCCTGCCTGGTAAGCAGCGGAGTCTCCTCGGTCCATTGCTGGAGATCGGGATCAAAGGCCGCCGTGAAAATCCGCACGTCCGCATGCCCCTCCCGGCTGCCCCCGAACCAGAACGCCTGGATCGCGCCGTCCGGGCGCTGCACGGCTGTAGCCGCATGCACCAACCGGGTCAGGCCGTCTGAAATGAAGCGGACCTGGTAAATCGGTTCTTCGGTCCCGGGTGCGGCTTCAGACTCGAAGTGTATCGCGAAGGGCGCATCCGCAAAGCCTCTGGTCGAAACCTGGTGATGGAACGCGACCAGCAGGGAGCCGACGAAAAAGAGCGCCCAGAATGCCGAGATCCAACGAAAGGTGCGGGGGGTTGTCATGGATGGGGGGGGTGCGAAAATTCTTGCTTGGCGTCCCTGGAGCCTTGCGCGAAGCGGATGGTTCATGCTGTTGACCGCCCCGCCTCAGGATAAACCGAATTTCAACGCGGGCGCAGCTCCGCGACGCACTCGATATGCGAGGTGTGGGGGAACATGTCAACCGGTTGGACGCGGCACAGATGATAGCCTAAGGCCAGCCGCTTGACGTCCCGGGCCAGGGTGGCCGGGTCGCAGGAGACCAGGATCAGTTTTGGCGCGCCGATTTCCAGCAGCCGGTCAACGACGTCGGCCCGCATTCCGGCCCGGGGCGGATCGGCGACGATCACGTCCGGACGCTCCGAGGAAGCACCACCGAGAACCTGGGGAATGGTCCGGCTTACGTCTCCGGCCTCAAAGCGGCAATTGGTTATCCCGTTCCGTCGGGCATTGGCCTGGGCGTCCCGCACAGCTTGCGGTTCGGTTTCAAAGCCGACCACCCGGGCCGCCTTTGCGGCCAAGCTCAGCGCCATGGCACCCACCCCGGAATACAGGTCCCATACGGTCTCCCGCCCCTTCAGTTCCGCGAAATCCGCGACAATGTCCCGAAGCTTTTCCGCAGCCCCGGAGTTGACCTGAAAAAAGGCCCGGCTGGAAATGGCCAGCTTCAGACCACCCAATTCATGGATCAATTCTTTCGGCCCGGTGACGGACACGGTCCGTTCGCCCTGGGCCACCAGGGCGCGGTCCATGCGCGTCTCGTGAACCACGGAGAGAGCCGTCAAGGAATGATGCGCCAGATTGTAAGACAGGTATTCCTCGAGACGCGGCCCGACCTCCCTGCCTTGAGGGTCGCTGCCGGTGATCACGGAAAGCATCAAATGGCCGGGATCGGCTCCATGACGCGCAACCACATGCCGCAAGAAACCTCGCCCCGTGTCCGGATCGTACGCCGACAGTCCGGCTTCCCCGGCCCATTTGCCGACCAGATTTGCCGCGTCGACCATAGTCTGAGGACAAAGTGCACAGGATCGAATGGGAACCACCGCGTTGGCCAGCCCTCGTGGACGCAACCCCACGGCCACGCCGGCCTTGACCGCGGCCAGGCCGGCGGTCGTGTCGCTCGGGCCGGTCGTGTAGGGCGTGTCGCTTGGGCCGGTCACGATCCTGGAAGCCGCTGCGAACTCCATCTTGTTGCGGTAGCCGTGGAGCAGCGGCGAGGCAATGGTCGGCATCACCTGGACGTCCTCGGCGGCGAGATGGCGCAGCGTTTCCCGGACCAGTTCCCGTTTCCAGTGCAGCTGTCGACCGTACTCCATGTGCAGCCAGTCGCATCCGCCGCAAACTCCGAAATGCGGGCAGAGCGGCGGTGTGTATTCCGGGGACTGCTCCTGAACCTGGACCAATTCCGCCCTGGCGTGCCGGGGTTTGACCGAAACAATCCGGGCAAGCACCCGCTGTCCCGGCAGAGCGCCGGGCATGAATACGGCCATCCCTTCGTGCCGGGCCAACCCGTCCCCGCCCAGCACGGGCTTGACCACATCCAAGGTCAGTTCTTGTCCGTCGTGAACAGCCATGTGCCGTCTCCCGCCCTCATGCAGCTCGGATCAAAGATCGTAGTTCAATGAAATAATTTCATAGCGGATTTTGCCGCGAGGCGCGTCCACCACCACTTCGTCGCCCTCTTCCTTGCCCAGCAGGGCCCGGCCCACGGGGGAGGCGATGGAGATGCTGCCTTCATTGGGATCGGCCTCGTCCGGACCGAGGAGGGTGTACTTCTTGATCTCCTCGGTATCCAGATCCTCCAGTTCCACCGTGGCGCCAAAGGCCACTCGCGAACCGCCCAGGGTCTTGGGGTCAATGACGTTGAACCGGCCCATCCGGGACTCGATGTACTTGATCTTGGCCTCCAGCATGCCCTGCCGTTCCCGGGCCGCCTCGTAGCCGGCGTTTTCCCGCAGATCGCCCTCTTCACGAGCCACCTTGATGGCCTCGATGATCTCCGGCCGCTCCCGCTTGAGTCGGTCCAGCTCTCGCTCCAGCTTCCTGAATCCTTCAACGGTGATAGGGATAGAATCCATCGCGTTATCCTCAGGTTTGATGGTTGCGGACGTCGTCGCGTCAAAAAACGACGCGAAGCACGGTCCTCGAAACGACGACGTCATGGATGACGAAAGGCCAGGACACCCGTTCGCAGAGGTTGGGTCGCCCTGGCCATGAAAATTCCCCCCATGGGGAATATCGAATATGTTTTTCCGCCCAGCTACCCCATGGCCGGGCGGTGGTCAAGTCGGCCTGAGCCGGACTGCTGAATCCTTGTTTCGGTTGACCAACCCTTCGGCCCTGTGCAAGAGATTTTCCGGCTCGGAGGACTTCCCGGGCATCACCTTCCCATTAACGGAGTACTGCCATGCGGCTGCACGTTCTCGGCTGTTCGGGCTCGGATTTGCCCGGATACAATTTGACGTCCTTTCTGGTGAACAAGACCCTTCTGCTGGACGCCGGGTCGGTGACCTCGTCCATGCCCCTGGCGGAACAGGCCGCGATCCAGGAAATCCTGGTGACCCACGCCCACCTGGACCATATCAAGGACATTTTGTTTCTGGCGGACAACCTGATCGAGCTGGTGGCCCGCAACGAGCACGGGGCCGTACGCCTCCGCGGTCTGGCCCCGGTACTGGAAAGCATCCGGACCCACCTGCTCAACGACACCATCTGGCCGGACTTCACCATCCTGCCGACCTTCGCCAACCCGGTCCTGACGTACGCGCCGCTGAAACCCGGAGTCTGGGAGGACGTGGCCGGTCTGCGGGCGGTCACCGTTCCGGTCAACCACGCCACCGCCGCGTCCGGCTACGTGCTCCGCGACCCGACCTCCGGGAGTCATTTCGCCTTTACCGGGGACACCGGCCCGACCGACGACTGGTGGACGTTCCTGAACGAGCTGCCCTTTGACCTGGAAAACCTGATCATCGAAGCCTCGTTTCCCGACGCCATGGAAGAACTGGCCCTGCTTTCCAAACACCTCACGCCCAGGCTGCTCCGCGCCGAGTTGAACAAGCTGCATGCCCGACCCAATGGTCGCCCCAAGATCTACATTTCACACATGAAGTCCACCTTTTCCACGGAAATCCAGGAGGAGTTACACCAGGCCCTGGACGGATACACCTACCACCTGCTGCGCGATGGCGAAGAAATCGTTTTCTGATTTCGCGGATTTCCAGCGGCATATGGACGCCCTGGGCATGTTCCACATGCGCCTGGGCTTTGAACGGATGCGCGAGGCCGCAAGGCGGCTGGACATCGTTCACCCGCCCGCGCCCCTGGCCCAGGTGGTGGGGACCAACGGCAAAGGCTCCACCGCGTTTTTTCTGTCCCGGCTGGCCATGGAGCACGGCTTTTCCGTCGGGCTGTTCACCTCGCCCCATTTTCTGACCCTCAGGGAACGGGTCCGCCTCAACGGCCTTCCGGCTTCGGAGGAGCGCATCCTGACCTGGGCGAATACCGTCCACCCCGTCTGCCACGACCTCGGCCTGACCTATTTCGAAACCATCACGCTGATGGCCATGGTCGGCTTCAGCGCGGAGCGCGTGGACCTGATCGTGCTGGAAGCCGGACTGGGCGGACGCAACGACGCCACCTCCACCTGGACCCCGGACCTGCTCCTGATCACGCCCATCGGCCTGGACCATGACCAGATCATCGGCCCGGGCCTGGAAAACATCACCCGGGACAAGGCCGGGGCCATCAGGCCCGGCATGGTGGTCGTCTCGGCCTCCCAGGCCGCCGTGGTCCGCGACATCCTGGAACAGGAGGCCGAGGACCAGGGAGTGGTCGTGCACACCGTGAACGACATTGCCGGGATGTCCGCAGAAATGCATGCCCATATACAGGCATGCAGCGCCATCGCCCCGACCCTGCCCGGCCACCACCAGCGCGACAACGCCCGCCTGGCTCTGGCCGGATGGACGAGCCTGGCCCATGCCCAAGGCTGGCCCGTGCGCCTTGATGCCTGCCAACGCGCCCTGACCTCCAGGGCCTGGCCCGGCCGCCTGCAACGCGTTTCCATGTTACCGGGAGGCTCACCGGGAGGCTCACCGGAAATCATTCTGGACGGCGCGCACAACCCCCCGGCCCTGGAAACCCTGAACACGGCCCTGAATTCCCTGGACATCCGCCCCGAGGCGGTGATCTTCACCTGCATGCGGGACAAGGACCTGGCAGGCATGGCCCCCCTGGTCCGGCAATTGACATCCGGGCCGATCTTTGTTCCTGAACTGCCCACGCAGCCGCGAAGCCGCCCAGCCTGGGAGATCGCCCGCGAACTGGGTCCCCAGGCCCAAACCGCGCCCGACCCGGCAACGGCCTTGGACTTGGCCCAGGCCCGGCCCCGTGGCTCCATTCTCATTTGCGGCTCGCTCTATCTCTTGGCGGAAATCTACGCCTTGCACCCGGAGTGGTTGAAAGCGTGACCGACGCTCCGAGCACTTTGTCGCTACACCGGAGATTCCATGTCTGAACTGTATCGTTTGCTCCCTTCCGTGGACCTGATTCTGCAACGGGTCTCGGAGTCCGGTCGTTATGCGCGCCTGCCGCGCCCCCTGCTCAAGGATCTCGTCAACATGCACCTGGATCAACTGCGGGTGGACATTCGCGAGCAAAAGCTGACCGCCTCCGAAGAACTGCAATGGTCCGCCCTGGAGGGGCCGCTGCACGCCTTTCTGGGTCGGGCCTCCAGACCGCATTTTCGGCGGGTGATCAACGCCACGGGCGTGGTGGTGCACACCAACCTGGGCCGGTCCCTGCTGGCCCGCCAAGCCGTGGAGGCCGTAACCGAAGCCTGCGCCCACTACTCGAATCTTGAATTTTCCCTGGATACGGGCCAGCGCGGCAGCCGTTACGCCCATGTGGAGGAGCTGCTGTGCCGGCTGACCGGGGCCGAGGCCGGACTGGTGGTGAACAACAACGCCGCGGCGGTGCTGCTGATGCTGGACACCCTGGCCAAGGGCAAGGAGGTGGTGGTTTCCCGGGGGCAGTTGGTGGAGATCGGCGGCTCGTTCCGCATTCCGGACGTCATGGCCAAGAGCGGGGCCATACTGCGGGAAGTGGGGGCCACCAACCGCACCCATTCGCATGACTACGAACGGGCCATCACTCCGGAAACCGCGGCCCTGCTCAAGGTGCATACCTCGAACTTCCGGATCATCGGTTTTCACAAGGAGGTCGGGCTGAGGGAGATGGTCGCGCTGGGCGAGAAGCACGGACTGCCGGTGCTGGAGGATCTGGGCAGCGGCAACCTGTTCGACTTCACGCCCTACGGTCTGGACCACGAGCCCACGGTTCAGGAGGCCGTGGCCGCCGGGGCCGCGGTGGTCACCTTCAGCGGAGATAAGGTCCTGGGCGGCCCCCAGGCCGGAATCATCGTGGGACGCAAGGACTACATCGACCCGATCAAGAAGAATCCCATGAACCGGGCCCTGCGCATCGACAAAATGACCCTAGCCGCCCTGGAGGCCACGCTGCGCCTCTACCTGGACCCGGAACTGGCCCGCCGGGAAATCCCGACCCTGCGGATGATCACCGCGTCGACCGAGGAGCTGCGGCGGCAAGCAAGCAAACTGGCCCGCGGCTTGCGCCGGACGTTAAGAGGACCTGGGGGGGGCGCAAAAGCCGAAATCACACTGCTTCCCGGAGCTTCCCGAGTGGGCGGCGGGGCGTATCCGGAGCGGGATCTGCCCACAACCCTGGTGGCTGTCCGCCCTCAGAATGCGGACATCGGGGTGGAAGCACTGCGCGACGCCCTTCTGGACACCGATCCGCCCCTGATCGGTCGCATCGAACACGACGCCTTCTGCCTGGACCCCCGCACCCTGGACGACGCGGAACACGCCCTGGCGGGCCAAGTTTTGTCCCGGGTTCTGGCCTCGCAAGCCGCCTGAAAAAAGCATCACAAACGGATCATCCGCTCTCGCGACCCCAAACACTTTCCCATTCGGAGCAACCATGCCCGCCCCTTCTCTTCCCCTTGCCGAAGCGAACCTTGATCTGGAACACTGCACCAGTTGCCAAGCCTGCGTGGAGCTGTGCCCGGAAGTGTTCGGCTGGGATGAAACTACGGAACTCCCCTATCTGAAAACAAACCAAGGCCCCGAAGAGGACCTGCGCAAGGCCGCTGCCTACTGTCCCAAGGATTGCATCCAGGTGAATGCTGGTTTCTGAGGCTCACCCCAGATCGCTCCGGTCGTTAAACTTTCGGAAATAGGGAGGAAGAAGGTACTTCCCGCAACAACGAAAGGCCAACCCACACCAAATGAGCGACCGTTTGCTCCTGGCCGCGGGAGTACTTACCGGAGTGGCTTCACTTCGCCATGTTGCGATTATCGTCGAAGAACCTGACTGGTACCGATTCGTCGGTGCTGGCCAAAAAAGCAGCGCAAATGACTGCAAACGGTTCGTTGATGACTGCGCTGAGTACCGCTGGCCATAGAAAAACACCCTCCTATGTTGTGATTGATTGCCCATCATGTTTCTCCTTGCTTCCTGCTTCTCCGCCCGAACTGCACCCACAGGCTGTACAGGAACAGGATCGTTCCCACGCTCCAGCGTGGAAACGCAGCTCCCGACGCTCCAGCGTCGCGAATTGGAAACCGATGAAACCCTGCTCTTTGGATATTATTGAGCATTTGTGGTCTTTTCATTCTCAGGAAGCTCCCGAATAGCCCTGACTGATCGGTGTTTGTCGTTCACCCCGAGCCATAACGGTGCGCTGGAGCGCCTAGTCCGTGTAGACACGCTGGAGGGTGGAACAATCCGTTGCCAGACCCTGGACGCCAACCACCCTCTGGCCGGAGAAAACCTGACCTTTGACCTGGAAGTGGTCGAGGTGGCCTGATTCGGGTTGATTACTCTTTAACGCCGGGTTTTATTCGGCGGGCTTGAATCTTTACGCCGCGTCGGATGCACTCGACGCGGCGTTATTTGATTTGTCGAGGTGACCTATGTCGGAACACATGAAAAAGCCCCCTATTGATCTATTCCGGGTCATCTGTCCCGCTGAAAAGACGCATGATATCAAGGAATACCTTGCAAGACAGGGGTGCATCGTTGACGACGACTCCTGTGACGCAACCGCGATCCTTCCCCCGTTGACGCCTCGGACGGTTTTGTCCGGGGCTCGCTACAGGGAAAGCCTGACGCAGAAGCAGCTCTCGGATCTGACCGGCATTTCGCGGCGGCATTTGTTTGAGATGGAGCAGGGCAAGAGACCTATCGGCCACGGGCATGCGGAGTTGCTGGGCAAGGTTCTGAACGTGGAGCCTCGGCGTTTTCTATCCCACTGAGGCCCTGGGCGCTGTCGCTTTCGTGCCCTGACTTTCAGCAGCCATCTCTCCCTTCCCCCTTGCTTCAACCCGACCCTCCAGAGATCATATGCATGACGGCCCGACCTTGATATTCAAGGTCGGGCTTTTTGGTTTTCAGTTCTCCGAACCATTCCGATTGCCTCCATTCCAGATGTGGTTTATGGGACTCAACATTTGGTATTCATCAGTTTTTTCAAGCCAGCGCTGGAATTTGTCGATGGTTGACGATGTGCGTGGAACGATCCCGATCGGGAGGAATCAAAAACGCCGATAGGCGGCGAGCCTTTTGGCTTCCACATCTTTCCAGCGGAAGACAGAATCTCTTCTTGGCGACCTTTGCGCCCTGAGCGCAGCGGGCGGTTCGATTTGGTAAGTGTCAACAGTTTCTGAACCATCCCGATGCGCCCATCATTTTTTATCCGAGGTTGGCTTTATGTCCCGTATGTTGGATGAACTTATGGCTGCTGCATAAAGCTGACCTCAGGAGAAGGCATAAAGCTGACTTCGGAGTCATGAAGGATTTGACAGACGTCCATCAACACATTGGAATAATGCGGCAAATGTTGGCCAATTTCCAGAAAGTGTTTGCCAAATCAGCAGGTGTGAAGGCCGTGAATTTGGAGGGGGATTTTGTGAGTTCCGCATAATAACACTGTTAGCCACCAAGGCCATCCTATGAAAGAACCCACTGCTCCTGATATAGCAGCTTCATTTGAATTCCACAGGCGACATCCTGAGATTTCTATAGATCAACACGTCAAAGCAAAAGCACTGGAGCTTGCTGAGTCAATTCAGGGCTTGGAGAAGATATATCTCGATAAACGCTTTTGGGTGCTGCTTCGTGATGCCCACATGGGTCGGTCAAAAATTCAGGCTGCCTATGAGCTGCTCGGCAAGATAAGAAGCGCCGTAACGAGCGGAAAAGTTCTCTGTCCGATTAGTGAGTCCGTGTTTCTGGAGTTGCTGAAGCAGCAAGATCTAACAACCCGGCAAGCCACAGCAGAGCTAATTGATGAATTCAGTCATGGCATAACGCTGGTTCCGTACGAACAACGGGTTGCGCAGGAGTTGGTTAGTGTCATTGCCGTGCCGACACCCAACGGAGCTCAGTATCATGAGCCCAAAGACCTGGTGTGGTCGAAGCTCAGCTATGTGTTGGGCGTAGTGCACCCTTCCGAGACAGCCTTTCCTCCGGAAGAGGAACTCGACATTCAAAAGTCATTTTTCGACCATATGTGGCAGATTCCATTGGTTGAAGTGCTTTCCTATCTGGAGGACGGAGCATATTTTTCACCAGAGAAGTTTGGTGAAACGGCAGGCAAGCTGAATGTGCTCAATCGAAATCATCAAGGTGAGGTGAAGAACTTCAAGCAGGTCTATCTTGACGAAATCCGCGGTGCGTTGAGTCTGTTCATGCATGTGCCCCGCATGTGGTCGGAAAATGAATATGAGAGGGTATCGGGCGTTTCGGCTGCGTGCTCGGACCATGAAATGCAGGAGCGTGAACAGAAATGGCATACAGTATTCGGAAACTTAGTCACAAAGAGGTCCGTGGCACTGAGATTGCCGAGTCTGCATGTTTCTGCCCTATGTCATGCTGCGGTTCGCTGGGATAAAGGGAGGAAATTGGTAGCGAATGATTTCTACGATTTTTACCATGCGGCAGCCGCAGTTGGATACTGTAGAGCTTTCATGACGGAGAAACCGTTAAGGTCACTTCTTAAGCAAAAGCATCTCCAATTGGCGAACGACTATCCATGTGTGGTCATTGCTGACATCAATGAAGCCGTAGAATGGGTGGGGGAGCGAGTTGGTGGCTAACAAAGCGCTGCTGTCGGATAAATTTTACGCTGCGCTCCAAATTTGCCGCAGAGCGCGGCGTTATACATGAAAATATCAACTCGTAAGGAGTACATTTACAAGTGAAGAACTTTAAAGAAAAGTCAGATAAAATATGGGAAGTTGCAAATCTTCTTAGAGGCGATTACAAAAGAGCAGATTATGGAAAAGTAATCTTGCCAATGACAGTGCTAAGGCGTTTGGACTGTGTGTTAAAAAGCACCAAACAAGATGTTCTTGACTATTTGCCAAAAGTTGACAGTTTAAAAGAAAGTGCTAAGGACATTGCTTTGAATAAAAAAGCAGGTTTTAACTTCCATAACCGAAGCCAATTTGACTTTGACAAACTCATTGCCGACCCAAACAATGTAGCGGCTAACCTAAGAAACTTCATCAACGGATTCTCCACAAGTGCCAGAGAAATAATCGAATATTTCAATTTTGACGACCAAATAGACAGGATGGACGACCCAAAGGCGGACATTCTTTTTCGGGTGGTAAAAGCATTTCAAGAAATTGACCTTTCAGAAGACGACCCAATGATTATGGGTTACATTTTTGAAGACCTTATCCGTAAATTCTCTGAACAATCCAACGAAACCGCAGGGGAACACTTTACGCCAAGAGAAGTAATTCGATTAATGGTCAATGTACTATTCAATGAAGATAGCGAGACTTTGACCAAAGAGGGAATTGTAAAAACAATGTACGACCCTGCTTGCGGAACGGGCGGTATGCTTTCGGTTGCAGAACAGCATTTGAATGAACTCAACGCAAAAGCCGAACTAAAAGTTTTCGGACAAGAAATAAACCCTGAATCTTACGCTATCTGCAAATCTGATATGCTGATTAAAGGGCAAAATCCTTCCAATGTGAAGTTTGGAAACACTTTTACGGTTGACGGTCTGGAAGAGGAAAAGTTTGATTATATGCTTTCCAATCCGCCTTTTGGTGTGGACTGGAAAAAAGCACAGAAAATAATTAAAGCAGAAGCAGACAGTAAAGGAATGCGAGGACGTTTTGGAGCAGGTTTACCAAGAATAAACGATGGTTCACTACTCTTTTTGCAACATATGATTTCTAAAATGAAACCAGGCGGAACACGAATTGGAATTGTGTTTAATGGTTCGCCTTTGTTTTCGGGTGCAGCAGGAAGCGGAGAAAGTGAAATCAGAAAATGGATAATTGAAAATGACTGGTTAGAAACCATCATAGCACTACCCGACCAACTGTTTTACAACACAGGTATTTCAACGTATATCTGGATTGTTACCAATAAGAAAAATGCAGAACGAAAAGGGAAAGTGCAGTTGATAAATGCCACAGGTGTAAAAGATGAAGAATTGATGAAAGAGGGCAAGCTCGACCACAACCGTTTTTGGCAGAAAATGGATAAAAGCCTTGGAAATAAACGTAAAAAGATAATAGAAAACGGCACCGAAAAAGGCATTGGTTTTATCACTCAGATATATGGCAATTTTGAAGAAAACGAGTTTTCTAAAATAGTACCCAATGATTATTTTGCCTATTACCGTGTTACGGTAGAACAGCCACTCATAGAAAATGACAAAGTAGTTAAAAGCAAAGGTAAACCAAAGCCTGACAGCTCTTTGCGAGATTATGAAAACATCCCTTTTTTGAAAACAGACCAAAACGGAAATCTTGTACCGCAAACCATTGAGGAATACTTTGAGCGAGAAGTAAAACCACACTTACCAACGGCTTGGATTGATGAAACCAAAACCAAAATTGGTTATGAAATAAACTTTACCAAATATTTCTATGAGTTTAAACCACTGCGACCTTTAGATAAGATTAAAGCCGATATTTTGGCGTTGGAAGAAAAGACTTTGGAAACTGAAAAAACGGTGCTGGACTAATGGAGAAATACGACAACTATAAAGATACAGGCATTGAATGGATTGGGGAAATTCCTGAGCATTGGGAAATAGTTCCAATAAAATATTCTCTTTTAATACCATTAACTGATGGACCTCACGAAACACCCGAATTATTACCTGATGGCATTCCATTTATTTCTGCTGAGGCAATTAAAAATGACAAGATTGATTTTAACAAGAAAAGGGGATTTATTTCCATAGAAGAACACGAGAGATTTTCTTTAAAATATAAACCCCAAATGGGTGATGTTTATATGATAAAATCTGGTGCAACTACTGGAAATTTAGCTCGAGTACAAACCAATGAAGAATTTAATATTTGGTCACCTCTAGCTGCATTTAGACCTGCCCCAAACAAAACAACAACAGATTTCTTGTTTTTTTATATGAAGTCTAGTCGTTTTTTTTCGGCTATTGAATTGGGCTGGAATTATGGTACACAACAAAATATCGGAATGAATGTATTGGAAAACCTTAGAATGGTTCGTCCAACATTACAAGAACAAACCGCCATAGCCAATTACCTCGACCGCAAAACCACCGAAATAGACGAACTGATAGCCGACAAAAAACGCCTGCTCGAACTCTACGAAGAAGAAAAAACCGCCATCATCAACCAAGCGGTTACCAAAGGCATTAACCCCAATGTGCCAATGAAAGATAGCGGGATTGAATGGTTGGGCGAAATTCCTGAGCATTGGGAAGTTTTGCCTATAAAATATACTCTATCTAAACCAATTACTGATGGACCTCACGAAACACCTGAATTATTGCCTGATGGAATTCCATTTATCTCAGCTGAAGCAATAAAAAATGATAAGATTGATTTTAATAAGAAAAGGGGATTTATTTCAAGAGAAGAACACGAGAGATTTTCATTAAAATATAAACCCCAGATTGGTGACGTTTATATGATTAAATCAGGTGCAACAACAGGTAATCTTGCCATTGTTGAAACAGATATTGAATTTAATATTTGGTCACCACTTGCCGCAATGAGACCAAATTATGATGTATTGTTAAGTGAGTTTCTATTCTATTTTATGAAGTCAAAATCGTTTTTCTCAGCTATTGAAATAGGTTGGAATTATGGGACTCAACAGAATATTGGGATGAAAGTTCTTGAAAACATCCGAATGGTTTTGCCAAGTATTAATGAACAAAAGGAAATAGTTGAACATATTAAAGTTCAGCTTATACTGCTTAATTCACAGATAGAAAAAGTAAACAAACTAATCGACTTACTTACCGAATACCGCACCGCCTTAATCAGCGAAGTAGTAACAGGTAAAATAAAAGTAACGGAATAAGATATGACACTTTGTACAGCACATATTCGCCAAGTAAACGACACCGAAGAATTGGTTTTTGCAACCGATAGTTGCCTTACGGGTGGCGAAAAATGGAAACACGGTATTAAGTTGTTTGAACTGCCACGCAAAGACTGTTTGCTATGTTTTGCAGGCGATACTTTTAGAGCCTATCCATTGGTATTAAATATGGTTTCTTCCATACACTTAGATAAATATTTGCAATCGCCCTCTGCTACGCTCGAAGAAGTTTTGGAATTTTTGTCTGAGCAGTTTACGACATTGGTAAAAACCATTACGGAGATTGACAAAGAAAGAATACACGAAGAAAGAGGCTCTGCTCAATTTTTGTTTGGTGGCTGGGATTGGCAAAAAGGAGTTTATCGGGTTTGGAAATTGCACTATACGAAAGATGCAGAAGGCTTTGTATTTGATGAACTTACAAATGGAAGTGACCAAACAATTTTCTACACATTTTTGGGTAATGCCGATATTGATGTAGAAAAAGAAGCCAAAGAGAGATTTAAAAAATTGCTTTCTGACGAAGATAAATTTGGTAAAAAATTAGATATGGAACCATTACGAATATTGAGTTCCATATCGCTCGATCAAAATATAAGAGAAGTTGACGGCAGTTTGCAAATTGCCAAAATATATAAATCAAACCGCACAGAGTTTTTTGGCATTTATTGGGAATCGAGCAAAGGAAAACCTTGTTTTCAGGGAAGAGAATACAACGAGATAAACAAACCTTTGGTTCGCTATTTTGACCCTGACACTTTTGAAATTTTAGAATCAGATTTACCAAGTAAACTAATCAATATTTCAGAAGAAGATTATCAAAACGATTATGAATTTATAAAAGATTGCTACGATGAAACAGGCAATCTAAAAGAAACCGTTTCCGAAAAAGAAAAGCATACATTAAGACTGATTTTTAAAGATGTTGCTTACAGGCAATTTGTGAAGAAACAAGAGGACGAGCAAACGGCACAAATAGAGGAATTATGAGCATTACAACCGAAAATACTTTTGAAACTGCCCTTGTACAAACCCTTGTAGAGCAAGGCGGCTACACACAAGGAAATGCAGAAGATTACAGCAAAGAATTGGGAATGTTTAAATATGAAGTGATTGCATTTCTGCAAGCATCTCAACCCAAAAGATGGGCTAAAATTTCTGCCATTCACGGAGCCGATACCGATAATAGAATTATACAACGCCTTTACAAAGAACTCGATTTAAGAGGCAGTTTAGATGTGCTTAGAAATGGATTTGTAGATTATGGCGTGCGTTTTCAAATGGCATATTTTCAACCAGCTTCGGGTCTCAACCCTGATGCGGTTGATTTGTACAATAAAAACAGCCTAAAAGTGTACCGCCAAATCTATTACAGCACCAAAAATAAAAACTCGGTAGATGTGGTCTTGGCACTTAACGGCATTTCTGTAGCTACATTAGAACTCAAAAATCAGTTTACAGGTCAAGATGTTGGCAATGCTTTAAAACAATACAGCACTACAAGAGATAATAAAGAGTTGTTGTTTGCTTTTAAAAAACGAACCTTGGTACACTTTGCCGTTGACCAAGATGAAGTATTTATGACCACCAAATTAGATGGTAGCAAAACCTATTGGCTACCATTCAATAAAGGTGCAAATAACGGAAAGGGAAACCCAAAAAATGAAAATGGTTACCGAACAGCTTATTTATGGGAATACATTTTACAAAAAAATAGTTGGATGGAAATTTTGCAACGTTTCTTGCATTTAGAAACGGAAGAATTTGAATCTAATGGCAAAATTTACAAGAAAGAAAAATTAATATTTCCACGATACCATCAATTAGATGCCGTTCGTAAAATCAGTAACAATGTACTCGAAGTAGAAGCAGGCACAAACTATTTAATACAACATTCGGCAGGTTCAGGTAAAAGTAATTCCATTGCTTGGTTGGCTTATAGGCTTTCAAGTTTGCACAATGCCACCGACAAGCGGATTTTTGACTCGGTGATTGTGGTTACGGATAGAAAAGTACTTGACCAACAATTGCAAAATACCATTTATCAATTTGAGCATAAAACAGGCGTTGTACAGCGAATAGATAAAGACAGTACACAATTAGCTTCTGCTTTGGGCTATGGAACAAATATCATCATTACCACTTTACAAAAATTTCCTTTTGTGGTGGATAAAGTTCGTGAGTTGCCCGACCGAAATTATGCTGTCATTATTGACGAAGCTCACAGTTCACAGGGTGGCGAAGCCAGTAAAAAAATGAAAGAGGTTTTAGCGGCAAAAACCTTAGAAGAAGCAACAACGGAAGACACAACAGACGATTACACAGGAGATGATTTTGTAAGAGAGCAAATAGAGCGTTCTGCACAGTCAAGAGGTCAGCAAAGTAATATTTCGTTTTTTGCATTTACTGCTACCCCAAAATATAAAACATTACAGGTTTTTGGCCATAAAGATGCCAAAGGCAAACCACAACCCTTTCATTTGTATTCAATGCGTCAAGCCATTGAAGAAGGTTTTATCTTAGATGTCTTAAAAAATTATACCACTTACGAACTTTACTTTAAACTGACCAAAGCCATTGAAGACGACCCCAATTTAAACAAAAAGAAAGCGGCAAAAGCAATTGGCAAATTCGTTTCCTTGCATCCGCATAATTTGGCTCAAAAAACAGAAATCATTATTGAGCATTTCAAGCAAATTGTTACTCATAAAATTGGAGGAAAAGCCAAAGCAATGTTGGTTTGTGGTTCAAGATTACACGCCAAACGCTATTTTGAAGAATTTAATAAGTACATAAAAGAAAAAGGCTATCAAAATGATATTAAAATCCTTGTGGCATTTTCGGGTAAAGTGATAGACGACAACACGCCTGATGGCGTTTCTGAACCACAAATGACAGGATATAGCGAGAAAGAATTACCTGAAATTTTTGACAAGGAAGAATACAAGATTTTAATTGTGGCAGATAAATACCAAACAGGATTTGATCAGCCACTTTTACAAACAATGTATGTAGATAAAAAACTCTCGGGAGTAAAAGCAGTACAAACATTATCTCGGTTAAACAGGACTTGTGCAGGCAAAGAAGATACATTCGTTTTAGACTTTGTAAATGACCGTGAAACTATTTTTGCATCATTTCAACCTTATTATGAAATAACAACGGTTACAGAAGAAACAGACATCAATCACTTGTACGACTTAAAAGCAAGATTAGATGAATTTCAAATTTATTGGGAAACAGAAATTGAAGCCTTTGCAAATGTTTATTTCAATCCTGAAACAAAACTGAACAACCCGAAACAACAAAAATACCTGTATTCATTTACTGACCCTGCTGTTGATAGGTTCAAAGAAATAGAAGAAGAGGAAAAACAAGACGAGTTTAAAAAAGGATTACGCACCTGGACAAATCTTTACGCTTTCTTGGCTCAAATTATGCCGTTTGTTGACCCAGATTTTGAGCGTTTTTATGCTTATGCTAAACTTTTGCAAACAAGATTGCCAAAGCGAGAGCTTTCTGAAAGTTTGCACTTAGACGATGAAGTGGCTTTGGAATATTATCGCTTACAAAAAATCAAAGAAGGCTCAATTGATTTGTTAACTGGCGAAACAGGAGAATTAAGCGGAACAACAGAAGCCGGATTGAAAAGAGCAAAAGATGAAGAAGCTTTGCTTTCTGAAATTATCAATGTACTAAACGACCGTTTTGGAACTGAATTTGAAGAAGCCGACAAACTTTTCTTTGACCAAATAGAAGCGGAATTAATGGAAGATAAAACACTTCAAACACAAGCAAAAGTAAATAAGATTGACACGTTTAAATACGCTTTTGAGGATTTGTTCATCACAAAACTAATTGACAGAATGGACCAAAACCAAGAGATATTTGAAAAAATCCTTGAAGACAAAGTATTTGGAAACTTAGTGAAAGAATTGATGATGAAAAAGGTTTATAAAAAAATGAATGAATAAAAAATGTATAACCCTTAAGGATTGACACGACCTGAAAGGTCGTTTCAATCCATTGTTCAAGAAGCCCGTCGCGTTGGCACGGTTTTTTGCTATAGGGTAAAGCCTTTTCGGTCTGACAGGGGGGAGGAAGGTTACGTGCTGGGCGGTTGATTGATCTGAACGTTGAGCGGGGTCAATGAGCCATGTTCAGCAGTTATTTGAGATACTCCTCCGTGGTTGGCGAGGCTGGCTGCGGGCATGTCCGGGGCGTTTTTCCTTGGTTGGACGCAACCCTCCCGTCCCGCTACCGGAATATCTTCGGCCGGGCTTGATGCTTCCTTGTCGGAGCGTGATTGTCCTGAGCCGGTTCAGATTAGCCCGGCGGTCCTCCTTCCATGGCCATGCTTCGATACGGAAGCAGCGAGTACAGATAGGTCAGTGCATGTCCGCAACGGCGGCACGTCATTTTCGGCATGGGGACGGATTCCACGTGCACAGTGGCGACGGCGAATCCGAATGCGAGTTCGATTCTGGCGCAAACCTCTTTCAGGCCAAGCCTGAAAGATGGGCTGAGCAGTCCATAGTAGCGCACCTTCATGAAACCTGAAGGGAGGACGTGTTGGAGGAAGCGCCGGATGAACTCCAGGACGTCGAGGACCATGGTCCTCGGTCTGTTGCTCCCGGTCTTTTGGTAGCGGATGAAGACCCCGCAGTCTTCGACCTTGATGATTCGGTTGTTGGATATGGCCACCCGGAAGACGTAGGGCGTGAGGTATTTGATCGAGGCCTCCGAACTCCCGACAGCCTGTGAGTTGACGTTCCAGGCGGTTGTCCAGGCTTCCTTGGGTATCTCGCCAAGAAGGTTTGCCTTGGCCATGAGCTTTCGAAAGACGGCTCGATAGATCTTTGACAATGCGCGCACCGGCAGGAAAAAGTTGGGTGAGCTTGGAAGCCACCGCCCACCGCGGCTGTCGAGCGCGCCTCCGGCGACCACGTAATGGATGTGGGGGTGATACTGGAGTTGGCGTCCCCAGGTATGGAGCACGCCGAAGAATCCCGTCGTATCGCCGCCGACGAACCTGGGGTCCGCGGCCAATTTTTTGATCGCCTTCGAGGACGCGGCGAAGAGAGCGCTGTATCCGACCCGCTGGTGGCCGCGCAAAAAAGGACGCAGGATTTCGGGCACGGTGAAGGTCAGCATGAAGTGATGGCCAGGCAATTGTCGCTCCAGTTGCGTTTGGAGCCACTGGCGGCTTTTGTGGTTCTGACATCCTGGGCAATGCCTGTTGCCGCATCCTCTTGGGACGGCATGCAGTTGGTCGCAGTGTTCGCAGTAATAGATCGCGGCTCCGCACACCTCCGTGCGGCACTTGATAATCGCGGCGATCACCTTTTTGTGTTCCTTTGGCATGGTTTCGGCAAAACGCCGCAGGTACTCCGGGCCGTGCTCGCGGAAGATATCGCTGATGCTAGCGTTTAGATCGGTGACGCGCCGCGGCTGAGCCGCGAGTCGTTGGGCGCCAGTGCTGCAGAGGTGGTAAATGGCAGTTCTTCGCATCAAGATGAAAATCCCAATCAAAGCCGAACCTTTGATTGGCACTCCCAATCTGACGTTTTCTCGCTGGCTTCCTATCGGAAGAGATCAAGGAATCCAGCTTGAAGAAGATGGTATTGAGCTACTTCTTTGGTTTGATCTGCAATCCACTTGGTGGGCGTCGCAACCGCAAGCAGAAGATCTGAAAAATCACGTCAACGTCCTAGCTCACTACATTTGGGCAGAGGTAACCGTTCGTAACATTGACAACGCCCTCGCAGCCCACATACGGACTTTTGACTATAAGCGAGATTTACTGCCAAGTGAGAAGGCATTGCAGAAAAAATATGAAGACGTTGGATGGAGAGTGCTTCGCATAGTAGTTCATCGTTACAACAGGCTGATTGAATTCGCCAGGTCAATCAAGAATCAATTTTGGTTGCAACCATACGAGCAAGACCGAAACTCGATGTACAGCCAGTTTCAGCATTTCGAAGCAACTGCATCGATAAATCAGGGGAAAACTTTCAGGTTCCAGCCCACAAACCGGATGGCTATCAACGTGATCATGCGTTCAGAGGATGAGTACATTCGAAAAGACGAGTGGGGAGATGTCATCGCTTTCGTGCGCAATGACCATAAAGCCCCTCTGGTCAATGAAGTTCTAGCCACCGCAGAGCAGTTGGTAGGCAATGGTTATGATCGAAGCGCGTTGATGGAGGCAGTAGCAGCTTTGGAGGTGGCGGTTGCTAAATTTGGTCGGAAGCACAAAAAGAACCCTGATCTTGCGTCCAAATACGGCGCCAGACTTGGGGTGGCTGACCTCGACAAGCAGATCGATCATATGGGGCTGAGTGGAACAATTAGGTATCTTTTGCCGCTCCTCTTGCCTGAGGAAGTACTGCCTGAGGAGACACTCAGCGGCTGCCGAAAAGCGATTGAGCAAAGACAGAACGTTGTGCACAACGGTCAACGCTCAGTAAGCGGAGTCACTAAGTTCATCAGGTCTATTCGGCAATGTTGCAAGGTGTTGAATGAGTACCAGTAGCGTGCGTGAGGCGGCGCCCAACAAAGCGCTGCAGCGGACGCCCAAACCGCTGCGCAGTTTGGGTTCCCTCCGCGCTTCGCGCTCCGGCCACGCTGAGCTTAAGCGTTCCCGCGACGCGGAAGCCGCGTCGAGTACAACCGACTGGACCGGACTTCGGCCTGTCCCGGCCCGTTATACTGACCCTTCGGGCGGAAGAATATGAAATATTCAGAATTTGTATCGATCAGAAAATTTGAAGAACAACTTGTAGGCATGAATCTCCTATTACAGGCAGCAGACTTTATGCCGCTCCTACTGGGTGGCCGGGAAAAAATAAAGGAACTAAAAAAGCAAATGAAAAAGTTGAAGCAACAACTAGAAGAAATAAAAACGACTCCAGACGAGTTTAATTTCTATTTCTCGAAATACGGCTGGATTGCTTATGATTCCATTAGTATGGAATTCATGAAGAATCAAATCGAACTTGCAAAGATTGGCGAGAGCGAAAAAGCAATAGCAAATTTCGCTGACTATTATGATGCCGAAAGAATGCGATACGAACTACTGTGGCTAAATCACACCGAAACAACGAGGAAAAGAATTCCTCTAATCGAAAAAGCTTATCTAGATTATCAAGAAAATAGATATCATGCAACAATACCAATTATTTTGATGATGATTGATGGTGTCGTAAACGACGTAGTAGGGAAAGGATTTCATTCTGATAAAGAAGATATTGATGCTTGGAATTCGATAACAACAATTGATAATGGGCTTG
This sequence comes from Desulfonatronum zhilinae, assembly GCF_900182865.1. Taxonomy (NCBI): domain Bacteria; kingdom Pseudomonadati; phylum Thermodesulfobacteriota; class Desulfovibrionia; order Desulfovibrionales; family Desulfonatronaceae; genus Desulfonatronum; species Desulfonatronum zhilinae. The sequence continues at coordinate 90,397 of NZ_FXUJ01000005.1, read as the reverse complement.
GCGTAATACATAACGTATTTCGAAAAGGAAGATTTAAAACAAGAGAGGATGAAATTGAAGAGCCGTATAGAAATGGAATTCTTCATGGTCTTGATTTAGGATACGCAAATCATAAAGTCGCTTTAAAGTGCTGGCACTATCTATTCGTCATACGCGATTGGGCTCAATCAAAAATGACTGAAGAAGAGAGACATGAAAAATTCATAAAAGATAGTGCTCCACCAGATATGAAAGAAGTGTTTTTAAAATTGCATAACAATAAAATTGTAAAAAAGACGTTATCAAAATGGAAGGCAAAGGAGTATAGCGAGCAATATTATCATCAAATAAATTCTAACCAAGAGAATATCGATAAATTACTTCCAGAATACGTTGTGGTCCTATTCATCAAGTGGTTAAACAAGAAAAACTACAAGGAATTATCAGAGTTGTTTTGGGAGAAGAGATTTTATTCAAAACAAACTAAAATATCAGATATCAAGCAAGAATTTGGTGGGAAAGTTTACAGATCACTTAAATTTGAAAAAGTCATTAATGAAGCGCCCGCGATTACTGAAATTTACGCAGAAGCAGACGGGAAAAAACTAAATTTCCGATTGATTTACCAGCCCAATGACGATGGTGTTGCAGTACCAAGTCTGGGAAATGGCTCATGGAAAATTGCTGGTGTCCAGGAAGTCTAACAAGCGCTTCAAGGGGATTCGCGCCACAAGGGCGCTCACCGCTTAAGCGCAATGTTCCCGCGACGTTTCCGCGTCGCGGGAACCCGTTAACTGCCACAGGAGAGACTCATGCACGATGCATTCCTCTGGAACTTCCTGCTGTACTCACTGGCGATCAATTACGGCGTTCTGCTTTTCTGGTTCATCGCCTTTCTGTTTGCGCGAGACTCAATTCAAAGGCTTCATGGCAAGTGGTTTCGGCTTCAGCCGGAGCAGTTTGACGCCATTCACTATGGCCTCATGGGTGCCTACAAGCTCGGAATCATTCTATTCAATGCCGCCCCGCTGCTGGCCCTCTGGCTAATGGGGCGTGGTGGCAGCTAACCCATAAGGCTATCCCACAAGGATTGACACGACCTGAAGGCCCGCTTCAATCCATTGTTCAAGAAGCCAGTCGCGTTGGCACGGCTATTTTCTATCAGGGTAAAGCCTTTTCGATCTGACAGGGGGGCGGTGTGGTACATGCCGACTATTGTTCGCCCAGCGGCCGGGCTGGCAGCAGAGCGGCTTTCCTCAAACGGCTGGAATCATCGCGTTCGCGATTCCAAGAATCCCATTTCGAAACGGCTGCCTGTCGGCGACCCACAATGACATCTGCATGGCCAACCGCAAAGTGAAGGAGAACCTGGTCATTAAACTGCGTGAGCCGGCTTTGAATGCGTATCCGGGTTGGCGGATGGTATTCTTATTTCAGCGGCAAGTGGGAAAATAATCCCTTGACAGAAAAAAGTACCTGTATTTTATAACGCAACTCACGGCCTGCGCAAACGCCGGCCGTGCGTTTTCCTCCGTCAGGTTCCGCAAGGATGAAATGGGAAGTCCGGTGAAAGTCCGGCGCTGGCCCGCAACCGTGAAAGGGGACGAACGCCACGATATGCCACTGTCCGGCATTTTGCCGCCGGATGGGAAGGCGTGGCAAGTAGGATGATCCTCAAGCCGGGAGACCTGCCTGATGGAGCTGCATTGTTTCGCGGCTTCGAGGCACAAGCCGGATTCACGTCGTCCCCTTTAGGGGGCGGCCCCATTTCCTCGAAGCCTCCTCAGTCTTCTACCTGCGACACCTCGCCGGTCTGATGAGGGAGAGATTGCTTTGTTCATTCGCCGAGACGTCGAGAACTCTTTCATGAACAAGCCTTAACCGCTCCGTTCACGGGCCAAACCGGCCTCTTCGTGGCGTCCCTGGCTTTCCAGGGCCTTGGCCAGCACATCCCAGTACGCGCCCTGTTCCGGAAACAGAGCCACGCTTTGCCTGGCCAGGGTTTCGGCGATTTCCGCGTCCTCGCCCTGTTCGAGATACATCTTGGCCAGCAGGTGCATGGCCAGGGCGTCCTTGGGGTTATGTACCAGGGCTTGATGCAGGTGCTCTCGGGCCTGTTCGAGATTGCCTTCCCGCAATTCCAGCCGGGCCAGGTGACGGTGGGTCAGCCCTTCGCCGCCCGGGAGCGAGCGGGCCCGGGCGTAACAATCCCGCGCGGCCTCCATGTCGTCGCTCTGCTCGGCCAGTTGCCCCAGGCGGATCAGGCTGAAGATGTGTTTCGGGTCCAGTTCCAGGCAGCGCTCGAAAAAGTGCCGGGCCTGGTCGGGCTCGCCCTGCTTCAGCAGGGTATGGCCCTGGTTGTAGGTGGCCATGATGTCGTCCGGAGCCTGGCGCAGAATGGCCGCGAACTGAGCCGACGCCTCGCCGTATTTGCCCAGCCGGGCATAGCAAACTCCCAGGGAGTTTCTGGCAATGAGGTTGGTCTCCTCCGCCAGCAGGGCCAGCTTGTACTCTTCCACGGCGGAATAGATGTCTCCGCTGGAAAATGCCCGGTCCGCGCTGACCGTCAGAGAGGTGGAACAGAAGACCACGGCGTTGGGCTTAGGCAGCATCAGGGCGTGCTCCAGGGCCTTGCGGCAGTTCTCCAACGTATCCACTTTGTTGAAGTTCAGCCAGGGATACTCCGCCAAGCCCACGTAAACCGATCCGCGCAGCGTTTCCTCGGCGTCCCGGACCAGGGCCTTTGCCGAATCCTCCACGTCCCGAGCGCCGGACTCCGGAATCAGGCAGGCCAGGGTGCTGAAGCTGAACCGACCGAGGAGCATATCCGGCCCCAGTTTTTCCGCGGCCATGGTCCCGAGCTGATGCATCTTGCGCTCCACGTCGCCATGGTCCAGCGGCTCCGACTCCACGGAGCCCCCTTCCAGAAAGGCCAACATCACGGCAAACCGCGCATGCTTCTGACGAAAGTCCGTCCAATGCCGCGAGAAGTCTTGGGTCCGCAAGGGCATCCAAGCCCGCGCGTCCTCGGGAGACGGCTCACCTTCGCCGTCGGCCTCCCGAGCCTTCTGTTCGCGCACCTTGACGCCAAGCCCTAAAACAGGCCCCGGGCCCTCGCCCCTAACCTGATCTTCCTGACGCTGGTCTTCCTGACGAATCGCTCGGTGTTCCCGCCTCCTCTCGTTCACGGTGCCGAACACGTCCTGCCAGCTTCCCGGGTGCAGGATGGTCAACTGGTCTTCCGGCAAGATGGCGCAGCCTGCTGGGTCGTGCAACAGGACGATCTCGGCCACGGAGGTCTCCCCCTGGACCTCGATCAGCTGGATTTCAGCCTTGCAGAACCGGGACGGCGGCACCTCTTTTCCTCCCGGCTCCAAGGGCGCGGCGGCACCGAAACCATTCTCCCCGGGCGCAGCCCAGACGAGAAAGCGCTGCCCTTCCCGGGCGTCCACGGAGCGGCCCAGGCTGACCAGAACGCGGTTCATGGGCAAAACGTCCAGCACGATCCCGCTTTCCCGGAGAATGCCGGAAAAGCCCCGAATTCTTCCCGGGCCGTGCTCCTGGGCGTCGCGCAGGGCCCTTCGGGCCTTTTCCAGCATCAACCCGGTCTGCTCCCGGACCGAGCGCCGCAGTTGCCGACCATGAAAGTCCTGAGGATAGGTCACGAACCCCTGGCTGACGGAGAGCCGGACCCGTTCGCCGTTGATCTTGTTTTCACAGCGCAGTTCCGAGACTTCCCGGACCAGGTTCGACGCCAATTGATGGCACTTCGTCGTGGTGGCTCCGGAAAAACAGATGGCCAGGGTATCCTCGCGCAACCGCGCGCAGATGGCTTGTTCCGGAGCCATGCGGACGACGAGCCGCGCCAAATCCTGGAGCACCAAGTCGCCGAACTGGTATCCCCAGCGCTCGTTGATCCGGGAAAAACCGTCCACATCCAGACAGATCAGCCCCACGCTGGCACTGAACTCGGAAAACCCGTCCTCCAGACTGCCCGGAGTGTCCGGCCACAGTCCGCGATGCACCAGCCGAATCTCCCGGTTCAGGTTTTGTTCCAGACACGCCGCGTTGGCCAGGCCCGTGAGCGGGTCCACCTGGGTCTTCTTGTGCAGCAGCAGATTGTCCATGATCTGATGGCACAGGCAGGACCACAGGTGAAGGGTGTTCTTGGTCACCCGGCCGGGCACATTACGGGCCACGAAAATGCCCAAAAGCTCCCCATGGCGATGCAATGGCAGCAGGGCCTTCTTTTCCTGAGGGTGATAGACGGGAACGAGGCGTTGCCCCTGATCGTCGGCGACGAGCATGTCCTGGGGCGGATGGGCCGGAAAGTACAGGCCGTAGGAGGAGAACGACAGGAACCCGGCCATGGCTTGGCGCAGTTCGGGTTCCAGGGAGATCAAATCCTGGCGCTCAAGGCGAATGTTTGATTCCGACGTATCTGGTGTCTTGATGAACATCCGAAAAGATCCTGAACCACCGCCGGGCCGGGCGGAAATTTTCCGCCAGGGCGGCCCGTCATCTCCACCGAGGGAGAGAAGGTAGCACGTTTTGGGCTGGAAACGTAGTCGCCTTGGCGAAAATTGTCCATGGTGACCGAGCGCGGTTACAGGGCAAATCTGTTCTCGTCAAAAATCCAAATCGCGATCGAAATCGAAAAATGTTGTGCATCACCCTGTGATTACGCCATCTATCTTGGATAGGATCTTCGATTTCGATCACGATTTCGATACCGATCCCCCTGAGCGTGGCTATCGAACGCCCTCACTGTTGCAGTTCGGCCCGCTTCCGGAACCAGTCCGCGACAAAGACGTCCATGACCATTTGCACAAGATGGTAGGCGATGCCCGGGACCATGGCCAGGGGAAAGGCGTGGGCAAAGTAGCCGGCCCAGACCAGGTAGGAAATGGTCAAGGTCTTCTGAGAGGTATGGATGGTAAAGGCCGAGGTGGAGGGCCGGTCCAGGCGAATGCCTTTGGAAATGGCGTAGTTCAGGACGAGAATGAGCATGTGCAGGACGATCATGAACCCGAACAAACCGATGAATCCCAGGCCCACCGCGCCGATCACGCCCACGGAACTGGATACGGCGTTGAAGATGATCAACAGGACCACGGATTGGGAGAAAATCGAAAACACCTTTTTGTAGGGCGCGACGTGATCTTTGATCCACGGTCGCAGAAATTGGCCGAGCACCGTGGGCAGGAGCACGATGCTGCTCAGGGTGATCAAAATCTGCCGCACCGGCAGGGACACGGCTTCCTCCAAGTGGAGAAAGTCGCCCATGAATCCCAGAATGGCGTTGAGCACCAGCGGGATGGTCAGCAGGGAGAAGAAGTTGCACAGAACGCAGATGAACAGGCTCAGGGGGACGTTGCCCAGGGCCATGGCCGTCATCACCGTGCCCGAGGCCACGGTCACCGGGGCCGCGGCGATGATGATCGACCCGATGATGAAGTCGACGTTGCTGCCGAAAAACATCGAGGCCAGCACGGCCGTGAGCACGGGGATCAGGATCAGGGCCGAAATCAAGGAGGCCATGAGCACTCGAACGTTCTTGATCTGTTCCAGGATGGTACGCGTATCCAGGCTGAATCCGGTGATCAGGAAAGTCAGAAAAATGGCGTAATTGAGGATCTGATGTTCCTTGACGAACACGCCCAGGCCGGGAACCACGAAGGCCAGGACCGAAACAACGGCCATGCCGACGAAGAACCAATGTTTTTTGAGGAAGGGGATCATGTTGGTAGATTCTTTTTCGGTGTCGCTATCGGGATCGGAATCGGGATCGAATCCAGGTTATTGGCGTATAGAAAATATCGGTCTCGATAGCGATTCCGACGCCGACACCGACGACTGCATTATCTCGAGCAAATAAAGCATGCTTGAATGAGAAGAAGTATGACAAGGCCAAGGGCGTGTCCTTAGCGCCAAATACTTGCTGACGCAATCATCGCTCCATGCCCCCGAAATCCGCAAGCTCGAAGCGACGATTGCCCCCGAGGAACCGGGCTGATCTCAGAACCCAGCCGCGTGAGGATGCAGGCGCAACAGGCCGGTCTCGCTCATAACCTCCAGTCCCAGAATGGCCGCCGCGAACAGCAGCCCGATCAGGCAAAGCAGCCGGAGTATCGGCCCTCGCCGCCGGTCCATGAGTACGATCAGCGTGGGCAGGATGCCGAACAGGATCACGATGCCCACCCCGCCCACGATGTCCAGGGCCTTCAAAAAGATGTCCGGATAGATCAGCCCGATGGCCAAGGGCGGCAGAAAGGTCAGGGCGACCACCAACAGGCGGTTGTTCACCCCGAAGGTGTTCAGTGTCAGGTCGCGCAGAAAGCTCAGCAGGCCCAGCCCATTGGCCAGAAACGAGGTGCAGATGGCCACCAGGGCGAAGAACGAGGCGAACAGGGTGAACGTCGCGCTCTGGATGATCGCGCCCATGGGCACCGTGGCCGGGGTGTTCGTCTTCCAGGCCTCCAGGATGCTGTTTTCCCCGGTCAGGGGGATCACCCCGATGCCCACCGTCACCCACAAGGCGTTCATTACGAAAGCCAGCAGCATTCCCAACAACACCGCCCGCCGAAACATGGCCATGTCCCATTGCAGGTTCGCGGTGACCGTGGGAATAATGTTATGGAAGTGAAACGCGGTGACGATGATCGGCAGGGTCGCGGGAAGAAAGGCCCAGTCCGTGTAGCGCATGCCGGTGGCGTCGATATGTCCGCTGCCCATGAACACCAACAAAGCAAAGGTCCCGGCCAGGATCAGCACCAGCATGGTGTTCAAGCGCTGGATCAGACTGAGGTTGATGCAGGTCAGGGTGATCAGCGGGACGGCGAACAGCAGGGTGACCAGGGTCTGTTGCGCCTCCATGCCCAGCAGGCTGGCCACGATCTTCGCGCCGCCGGTGAAGTACGCGGTCAGCAATCCATACAGGATGATCATGTTCGCGGCGATGGCCGCCCATTTGCCGGTGGAACCCAGAAACGTCTCATACAGGGACGGATAGTCGAAGGTCTCGCTGCGGCTTTTGGCCGCTTGATCGCCGAGGATTTGGGCCGTGAGAAACATCATGGCCCCACCCGCGACCATGGCCACCAGCGACGGCCACAACCCGGCCAGGCCGGTGTTGATGGGCAGCCCCAGAATCCCCGCGCCCACGAGGTTTCCGGCGATCAACGCCGCCGCCGCGATGGTCGCCCCGGCCCCCAGTCCCGTCGAACGAGTATGATCCATGGCCATGCTCCTGCTTGCTGGTTTCAGCGGTCAATTGAAGCCCCTGACATGAAAAGCCGTCCTTACGCTCGAAACCCGCAAAAAGGCAATCCATTGTACTCCGAGGGCGCATGGGGCGGATTTGTTCTCGAACCACGAACGTTCTGGATCGGTATCGAAATCGAAATCGCTATCGAAATCGGAAAGTTACCAGAAATCGATTTCGATCACGATTTCGATTTCGATGATTACTGGCCCACCCTGGGGGGGGCGCCTTGAACACCATGCTATTTATCAGCCCGAAATTATAGAAATTCTACAGAGTACAAAATTGCCCTGAAGGGGCGCATTCCGGGCTTGTACGCCCGGCAAGTTTGTTTTACGGATGCATGCCCTTCACCCTTCATCCCTCGGACCACGTATGCAAACCACCGCCTCCCCTTCCTCCCCCCCTTCTTTGACCGCGACTCCGGAAATCCTCGCCCCCGCCGGGGACCGGCAGGCGTTTCTCGCGGCCCTGGCCGCGGGTGCGGATGCCGTCTATTGCGGCTTGAAGCATTTCTCGGCCCGGATGGAGGCGGAGAACTTCTCACTGAACGAACTGGCCGGGTTGACGGATTTGGCCCATGCCAAAGGACGAAAGGTGCTGGTGGCCATGAACACTCTGGTCAAGCCCGGAGATCTCGCCGCTGCCGGTCGGCTGGTGGACCAGTTGCAACGCCATGTGCGCCCGGACGGGCTGATCGTACAGGACCTGGGGCTGCTGGCCCTGGCCGGACAGTGCGGCTTTTCCGGAGAACTGCACCTGTCCACCCTGGCCTGCATGAGCACGGTTTCCGGGCTGCAAGCCGCGGCGCGTCTCGGAGTTCGGCAGGTGGTCCTGCCCCGGGAGCTGCACCTGGATGAAATCAAGCTGATGGCCGAGGCCTGCCCGCCGGGGATGCACCTGGAAGTGTTCGTTCACGGAGCGCTCTGCTACGCCGTATCCGGACGGTGCTACTGGAGCAGCTACATGGGCGGCAAGAGCGGGTTGCGGGGCCGATGCGTCCAGCCCTGCCGCCGCCGCTACACCCAGGAAAACCGCCGGGGCGGATTCTTCTCCTGCCAAGATCTGAGCCTGGACGTCCTGGTCAAGACCCTGTTGGACATCCCGCAGGTGCGCACCTGGAAGATCGAGGGCCGTAAGAAAAGCGCTCACTATGTCTTCTACACCACCACCGCCTATCGCCTGCTCCGGGACGAGGCCGTTTCCGTACGCTCCAGGAAAGAGGCCGCGGCCCTGCTGGAAATGGCCCTGGGCCGACCCGGGTCCCATGCCGGCTTTCTGCCTCAACGCCGGTACATCCCTCTGGCCCCGGACAGTCACCTTGGCTCCGGCCTGCTGGCCGGCCACGTACCCAAGGACGCCAAAAGCCCGTTCATCCGCCCCCGCATCCCGCTGCTTCCCGGGGACCTGCTCCGTCTGGGCTCCGAGGATCAACCCTGGCACCGGGTCATCCGCGTCACCCGGCCACTGCCCAAGGGCGGGCGATTCGATCTGGCGACCGGGCCCGGTAAAAAACGGGCCATCGGCGGTTTTGATCAAGAGAGTAAAGGGGCAAAAGTTCGGGACAGAGGAGGACGCCCACGAAGCGACAAGCCTGGCGGAAAATACGGAATGGATACCCCGGGCCACCCGCCCGCCGGGACCCCGGTCTGGCTGATCGACCGCCGGGAACCGGAACTGCATCGTTTGCTGCACCAGTTGGAGCAAGAGGTCGCGGACATGGCCGCATCCAAGACAAGGCACGGGACCGAAGCGTCCATCCCGGCCTCAACGTTCACCCCGGCCCTGCCCGAAACGCGCCGTCCGGAAGGCCGCCCCTGGTTGATGCGGGTCGCCCGCAGGCCGCAACGCCGCGCCAAGGACGCAACCCGGGCCATGTGGCTGGACCCGAAATTCCTGGAGCACATGACCAGCGCCACGTGTCGCGATCTCTGCTGGTGGCTGCCCCCGGTGATCTGGCCGGAGGAAGAGGAAGTCTGGCACCAAGCCCTGGGCAAGGTTCGCTCCGCGGGCGCGGAGGTGTTCGTGTGCAACGCCCCCTGGCAAATGGCTTTGTTCAACGAGGGCCAGGAAGGTTTCCGCCCGGCCCGCCTCTGGGCCGGACCGTTCTGCAATACGGCCAACGCCCTGGCCCTGGACCGGCTGGCCGATTTGGGGTTCACCGGCGCGGTGGTCAGCCCGGAACTGGACGAGCAAGCCATCCTGGACCTTCCAGAGCACAGTCCTCTGCCCCTGGGAATCGTCACGGCCGGGTTCTGGCCCTTGTGCGTCTCCCGCTGGCGGGCCGAAGAACTCCGCGTCGACATCCCGTTGACCAGCCCCAAACAGGAAATCGCCTGGGCCCGCGAATACGGATCGAATCTCTGGGTTTTTCCAGACTGGGCCTTGGACCTGCGCCAACACCTGCCCCGCCTGGAGTCCGTCGGTTACCGCCTATTCGTGGAACTGGAGGAAAAACTCCCCTCCGGCCTGGGACAACGCCCCCGCACTTCGCCGTTCAACTGGAACCTGCGGTTGTTGTAAAAACAAACGCCGAACACGATGGGTAACCGTGCTCGGCGTTTTGGTTTTGGAGGAAGACGGACAATCTTCCATCAAAATGAAAATTACGGTCGCACCTTGAGGACTTGGCCGGGGTTGATCCGATCTCCGGAAATATTGTTCAGACGACGCAAATCGTCCACGCTCACCCCGTAGGTTTGGCTGATCCGGAACAGGGTTTCGCCGGGCTGCACTTCGTGGGTCACCGGCCTGGACGCGGCCGGACGTGGCTGTTCGGCTGGGGCAGCCTGGGGCGCGGGAGCCGGGGTCGCGGCGGTCTGCTGCTGTTGTCGGGGCTGGGTCGGTTGTTGAGTCGGCTGTTGCGCAGGTTGCGGAGCGGGTTGCCTAGCCGGTTGGGCCGCGGCCTGACGCTGTTCCTGGCGCTGTTCCTGGCTCGGCGCGGTCTCGGCTGCCTGTTCCTTCATTTCGCGGGAAAGCTTGTCCACCCGCATGGTCAGAATGCTGAAATCGCCCTGCATCCGCACCAGGGCCTGCTGCCGCCCACTCTCTTGATTTTCCAACCCGACCAGTTTCGTCTCAATGACCTCCAGTCGGGCCAGGATGTCATGAAAATCGCGATCCGACTTGCTCCCGCCGCCTGAAGAGGCGATAATCACCAGCAGGACCAGCACGAACAGACCGATGCCTCCCAGGATCACATACTTTCCTCTCCCTTCGAGAGCGTCGCGTAGCGAACCCCGCTCTTCCTCCTCAGGGACCTCGACCTCCTGGCGCTCTTGCTCCATGGATTCCAATTTCTGCAACCAGCTTTTCTTATCCATAACACTATACTCCCATTGGCGGTGACGTTTCTTCTCATGTTTTCAAAAAACCTTTCAACTTGCAAGTGTTTTGCCGCCTCCCCGCTGTTTCTCATCCTTTCACGCCGAACTTTTCCCTTGAACGAATCATGTCGCGAACCGACGAACGAAAAAACTTGAAAAAAAACGCTTGACACGTTTCGGAAAATTTCATTATTGCTCTTCCCCATGCATTCCTCCACTACTTTCCTCACCACGAACTTTTATTTTGGTTTTTTTTATTTTTGGCGTGGTTTGGCCTGTGGTCAGAGGGAAGCGGTGTATCCGAAATAGTAGGAAACTCTATCAAAACCGCTCTCAAAGGGCCGCAGGCAAACCGCCGGCGGCCCTTTTTTTATGGCTGAATCGGTGGAAGCGACCCCCCGAGACAACACCAGGCGACAATGCCGGGGGAGGGGAACGATCATGCAGAACATGCACTTGGGAAAAGCCGTCCGTCTGGAACGGATCTTCAACCGCAACACGGGGCGGACCATCGTCGTGCCCATGGACCACGGGGTCAGCGTGGGGCCCATCGACGGGCTGGTGGACATGCGCGACGCCATCAACGGGGTGGCCGAGGGCGGAGCCAACGCCATCATCCTGCACAAGGGGCTGGTGCGCTGCTCCCACCGAGGCAAGGGGGCGGACATCGGATTGATCGTCCATCTCTCGGCCAGCACGTCCCTGTCGCCGTTTCCCAACGCCAAGACCCTGGTGGGCACGGTGGAGGACGCCATCAAGCTGGGCGCGGACGCGGTCAGCCTGCACGTCAATATTGGCGACGAGACCGAGCGCGACATGCTGGAACAGATGGGCCGGGTGACCTCCACGGCCATGGACTGGGGCATGCCGGTGCTGGCCATGATCTATGCCCGGGGGCCGAAAGTCGGCAACGAATACGATCCGGGCGTGGTGGCCCAGTGCGCCAGAGTGGGCGTGGAACTGGGCGCGGACGTGGTCAAGGTGCCGTACACCGGCAGCGTGGAGTCCTTTCGTAGGGTTGTGGACGGCTGCTGCGTGCCGGTGGTCATTGCCGGCGGACCGAAGCTGGACAGCAGCGAGGACCTGGTGCGCATGGTCTACGACAGTTTGCAAGCCGGCGGCGCGGGGTTGTCCATCGGTCGGAACATCTTTCAGGCCGCCCAGCCGGCCCGGCTGGTCCAGGCCCTGCACGGCATCGTCCACGACGACTGGGAAGTGGCCCAGGCCATGGAACTGTTACAGTAGGAGCGCATCATGATCCAAGTTTGGTTCAAGGCCGTACCCTTTGACAAAACCACCGTGACCCTGGCCCTGGAATCCGGGGTGGACGCCCTGATCGCCCCGGCGGACAAGGTTGATGCAATCAAGGCCCTGGGGCGGGTCGTGGTGTTCGCCGAGGACGAGGTGGACGCGATTTGCCTGGAAAGCAAGGCCGACGAGGAAGCCGCGACGCGCTGCATGCGCTCCCAGGGCAAAGTATTGTTACGCCTGGGCTGGGAGATCATTCCCGTGGAAAACATCCTGGCTCAGGGGGAAGGCCTGGGTGTGGAAGTGGCCTCCCTGGAGCAGGCCCGATTGGCCGCGGGCATTCTGGAGCGGGGCGTGGATTTCGTGGTGGTCGTGCCCGAGGCCATACATGACCTGAAGGCCATCGTGGCCGCCCTGAAGCTCTCCGAGGGCCGGCTGGAACTGAGCACGGCCCGGATCGACGCCATCACCCCCGTGGGGCTGGGGCATCGGGTCTGCGTGGACACCTGTTCCCTGCTGCGCACCGGCCAGGGCATGCTCGTGGGCAATTCCAGCGCCTTTACCTTTCTGGTGCATGCCGAGACCGAGGAAAATCCGTATGTCGCGGCCCGGCCCTTCCGGATCAACGCCGGTGCCGTGCATGCCTACACCCTGCTGCCGCGGAACCGGACCGCCTATCTGGGTGAAGTCGCCTCCGGACGGGAAGTGCTGATCGTCGACGCCGAGGGCCGGACATCATTGGCCGTGGTCGGCCGCTCCAAGGTGGAAATCCGGCCCTTGATCCTGATTTCCGCGACCTGCGGGGACAAAGCCGGCACGATCTTTCTGCAGAACGCGGAGACCATCCGCCTGGTCCGGCCCGACGGAACGCCGGTGAGCGTGGTGGCCCTGGCTCCGGGCGATGAAATTCTCTGCCGGCTGGACGCGGCCGGACGCCATTTCGGCATGGCCATCAGCGAGGAGATCAGCGAAGCATGAGCCCGAACCATTCCGACCCGTCCGAATTGTCATCCGAACTGCCACCCGAGGCCCAGACCCGCATGGCCGAGCTGCGTCACGGCATCGACGCCATTGACCAGGAACTGTTGGCCACCCTCAACCGCCGGGCCGCCCTGAGCCTGGAAGTGGGGCGGATCAAGCGCGATTCACGGGACATCATTTTCAAACCGTTCCGGGAAAAGGAGCTGCTGACCAGCCTAGCCGCGGCCAATTCCGGTCCGCTCCCGGAAGAACACCTGCGTAACATCTACCGGGAAATCCTCTCCTCTTCCCGGCGGCTGCAACGCCCGCAGACCATCGTCTATCTTGGTCCGGAGGGGACCTTTTCCTATTTCGCCGGGGTGGAATACCTGGGCCACAGCGCGGAATTCCAGCCCAAGCCCACTCTGCACGAGGTTTTCCAGGCCGTGGTGGCCCGGGAGGCCGAGCTGGGCGTGATCCCCCTGGAAAACTCCCTGCAAGGCACCGTGGGCCAGAGCCTGGACCTGTTCCTGCAATTCGAGGTCCACGTCCAGGCGGAAATCTACTGCAAGATCAGCCATGCCCTGCTCTCCACGGCCCGCCAACTGGCCGACGTGACCACGGTCTACTCCCATCCCCAGGCCCTGGAGCAGTGCTCGACCTGGCTGCGCTCCCACCTGCCCATGGCCCGGATCGTGCCCGCGGAAAGCACGGCGGCCGCCGGTCGTCGGGTGCTGGAGGAGCCGACCAGCGCGGCCATCGGCCATGTCCGTATGGGCCGGATGCTCGGTCTGACCGCCCTGGCCCGGCGCATCGAGGACCAGCCGGACAACTGGACCCGCTTCCTGGTCATCGGCTCCCTTCCCGCCGGGGCCGGAAACCAGGACAAAACGTCCATCCTGTTCACCCTGCCGGACAAGCCCGGCGCCCTGGCCGCGGTCCTGAATCTGCTGGCACGGGAAGGCATCAACATGAAGAAACTCGAATCCCGGCCCTTTCGCGGCGAAAAATGGAAGTACGTGTTTTTCGTGGATCTGGAATGCGACGTCAGTCGCCAGGAATACCAACAAGTCCTGACCGACCTGCGCAATAACTGCCACACCCTGCGCATCCTCGGCAGCTACCCGTCCGGGCCGTATCTGGACGTCAGTGAAGGGTGAGCTTTTCACTTCTCAATCTTTTTCAGGAACAACCTATGCCGACCCCCGTCATTCTCCAGGCCCCGGCCTCCAAGTCCCTCTCCCACCGCGCCCTGATCGCCGCGGCACTGGCCCCTGGCCGGTCACATTTGAGCAATGTTCTGGAAAGCGAGGATCTGGAGCGGACCCGTGACATTCTGGCTCGGGCTTCGGCCCTGATCGAGCGCGACGCTCCCGGCAGGTACGTTGTCTCGGGCATGCCGCACGGCCCTCTGGGCCGGGAACGCCGGGACGGCCTGGGGCCGCTGGTCATGGACGTGGGCGAGTCCGGGACCACTTGTCGGTTGCTGACCGCGGTGCTGGCCGCCGGGCATGGGTCCTTTCGGATTCAGGGGCGAGGCAAGATGCACGCCCGGCCCATCGCCAGCCTGGTCACGGCCCTGGCTTCCCAGGGAACCGAGGCGGAGTACCTGGAGCAGCCCGGCTGCCCGCCTCTGGTGCTGCATGCCGCCGGGCTGCCCGGAGGCGAAGTGACCATCGACCTGGACGAATCCAGCCAGTACCTCTCCGGCCTGCTTCTGGCCGCGCCTTTGGCCCGTGCGGTCATGACCATTCTGGTGGGCGGGAGCAAGGTGGTTTCCTGGCCGTATGTCGGTCTGACCCTGGACATCATGGAACGATTCGGCATTCGCTTCCAGGTGCAGACCCTGCACCATGAACGCTGGATGGACGTGGACTGGCGCGAGCCCGGCGAGATTGCTCCGGGCCGGTTGCGCATCCGGGTTCAGCCCGGTGCGTATCGGGCCAGGGACATGGCCGTGGAGGGAGATTGGAGCAATGCGTCCTATTTTCTGGCTGCCGGGGCCCTGAGCGCCGTTCCGGTGGGGCTGCGCGGCCTGAATCCTGAGTCTCTTCAGGGCGACCGGGCCATCGTGGACATCCTGGCCCGGATGGGGGCCGTGGTGTCCTGGGATCAAGATCAGGTGACCGTGGTCGGCGGCGAGCTGCACGGCGTGGATCTGGACATGGGCGCCTGCCCGGACCTGGTGCCCACGGTGGGCGCGGTGGCGGCCCAGGCCAAGGGGACGACCACCATCCGCAACGTGGCCCATTTGCGGATCAAGGAAAGCGACCGCCTGGACGCCGTGGTCACGGAGCTGGCCCGGATCGGGGGCAGAACCACGGCCCTGGAGGACGGGTTGCGCATCGAACCGGCTCCGTTGCCTGTGGGAAAACGCTTTGCCTTCAAGACCTATGCGGATCATCGCCTGGCCATGAGCTTGTCGCTGCTGGAACTGGGCGGCATCGGCGTGGACCTGGACCAGCCCGGCTGCGTGGCCAAATCCTTTCCGGAGTTCTGGAAGCGTTGGGATGAGCTGAAAGCCGGTCTTGTCGGTGCGGGACGAGAAACGACATGAACCAGGCGGATACAATAAACCAGGCCGGGACGATTTCCCGGTGTTGCGTGATCGGCTCCCGCGGGCGGATGGGTGGGTTGTTCGTCTCCCGTCTGGAGGCCGCAGGGGTCGCGGTGACCGGGCTGGATAAGCCCCCGGACCAGCCTTTGGAGCCGGCCCGATTGGCCGAGATGGTGCCCGGCCACGACCTGCTGCTCCTGGCCGTTCCGGCCCCGGCCATGGACGAAGTTTTGAAAAAATGTTGCCCGCACTGTTCCCCGGAGACCATCGTGATGGACGTCTGTTCCGTGAAGGTCCAGCCTTTGGCCCTGATGCTCCGCCATCATTCCGGCCCGGTGGTGGGCACGCATCCCTTGTTCGGCCAAGAGCCCGGCGACGATCCCCGGGTGGCCGTGACTCCCGGCCGGGACGATTCCGCGGCCCAAACCGTGTCCATCCTCATGGAGCGACTGGGCTTCATCCCTTTCCTGACCACCGCAGAAACCCACGACCGGGCCATGGCCGCAGTCCAGGGGCTGAACTTCGTGACCACCTGCGCCTATCTGGCCGCTCTGGCCGGGGACGAAAACATCCGGGATTTCCTGACCCCGTCCTTCCGCCGTCGCCTGGAAGCGGCCCGCAAGATGCTCACCGAGGACGCGGCCTTGTTCGCGGACCTGTTCGAGGCCAACCCCTACAGCCAGGACGCGGTCCGGCTGTTTCGCTCCCATCTCAACCTCGCCGCGGGCGGGGACGTGGACGTCCTGGCCCAGCGGGCCGGCTGGTGGTGGCGAAGTTCAGAGCAAGGGGGGAAGACCGGCCCGTGAGTCCAGGTGCATGCAAGGGTGTGCCAAGATAATAAAAGCCGCTTCTCCCCAGGGGAGAGCGGCTTTTTTTCGTTGATGAACCAAAAACCAAAGGAGCCATCGATGTCAATCGACCTGTCCCAGACCGGTCAATGGCTGGCAGCGGACGTGCAGACGCCCATCAGCTTGTTTCTCGGCCTGGTGGGCAAGCGGCAGGGGATTTTGCTGGAGAGCGCGGAGGTGGACGGGCGGCTGGGCCGCTACAGTCTGATCGCCTGGGACTTCCGGCTGCGGCTGAGCTGCCGGGACGGACGCATGGACGTCCAGGCTCAGGACGCTCGGCTGAAAAGCCTGGAAAAGCTCGACGGGGAAGAGTTCATCCCGGCACTGCGTGAAATCTTGACCACCGTGCGGATCACGCCCCAGGACGAGTTCGCCGGGCTGCCGGCCTTGGCCCGGGGGCTCTACGGCTATTTCGGCTACGGCATGGCCGGGCTGTTCGAGCCCAAACTGGCCGAGCAGCTTCCTCCAAGTCAGGCCGATGCCTGTCTGGTTCTGCCCGGGCGGGTGGCCCTGTTCGATCACCTGCATCATCGCTGCTGCGTGCTCAGCCTGGACCCGGACCGATCCGCAGTGGACGAGCTGCAGCAAAGCGCTCCGGACGAACCGCCGGTGATGGGGCAGGTACGACATATTCCCGAAGCCGGGGAGTTCATGGAGCGGGTCCGGCGGACCAAGGAGCTGATCCGTACCGGGGAGGTGATTCAGACCGTGATGTCCACCCGGTTCGAGGCCCCTTTTTCCGGCGAGCCCTTTATCCTCTACCGTCGCTTGCGCCAGATCAACCCCTCGCCGTACATGTTCTTCATGCGCCTGCCTCGGCTGACCCTGCTGGGTTCCTCTCCGGAATTGCTGGTTCGCTGCCAGGGCGGTCTGCTCCAGTCCCGGCCCATCGCCGGAACCCGGCTCCGCGGCGAGACCGAAACCCAGGACCGGGAGCTGGCCGAGGAGTTGCTGGCCGATCCCAAGGAACGGGCCGAACATGTGATGCTCGTGGACCTGGGCCGCAACGACCTGGGTAGGATCGCCGCGCCGGGCAGCGTCACGGTGGAAAAGTACATGCAGGTGGAGCGTTTCTCCCACGTGATGCACATGACCTCCTACGTTCAGGCCCAACTGGCCCAGGGCAAGGACGCCCTG
The DNA here is from genome assembly GCF_900182865.1 of Desulfonatronum zhilinae. Lineage (NCBI taxonomy): Bacteria > Pseudomonadati > Thermodesulfobacteriota > Desulfovibrionia > Desulfovibrionales > Desulfonatronaceae > Desulfonatronum > Desulfonatronum zhilinae. The sequence goes on along the minus strand of NZ_FXUJ01000005.1, from coordinate 73,078 downwards.
GACGTGCTCCAGGCCACGTTTCCGGCGGGAACGGTCAGCGGCGCGCCCAAGATCCGGGCCATGGAGATCATCGCCGAAGAGGAGCGGTTGCCGCGCGGGCCCTATGCCGGGGCCGTGGGTTGGCTGGGCTTGAACCCGGCGGAGGGGCCGGACCGGGATGCAGTCAATCTGGACACGGGGATCACCATCCGCAGCCTCTGGGTGCGCGACGGCCAGGTCCATTTTCAGGCCGGGGCCGGGATCGTCCACGACTCTGATCCACACAAGGAATGGCAGGAATGCCACAACAAGGCCCGGGTGCTCTTTGAAGCCTTCAGCCGCCAGGGAGGAAGCGATGTTTTTACTTATCGATAACTACGACTCGTTCACCTTCAATCTGGTCCAGGCCTTTCAGGTTCTGGGCCGCTTTCCCCACGTGGTGCGCAACGACCATCCGGAGCTGTTGGGCCTGGCGACCAGGCCGGATCTGGAGGCCGTGGTCATCTCTCCGGGGCCGAGTCGTCCGGAACTGGCCGGACAGTGCCTGGAGTTCCTGAAGCTGCTGCCGACCTCGGTTCCGGTGTTGGGCATTTGTCTGGGACATCAGATTTTGGGACATCATGCCGGAGCGTCGGTGGTGGTGGGCCAGCGGATCATGCACGGCAAGACATCTCCGGTCCGGCATACCGGCGAAGGCTTGTTCGCCGGGCTGCCGCAGCCCATGGAGTGCGGGCGCTACCATTCCCTGCTGGTCCGGGTGGAGGAAGCACCGAAGCTGCTGGAGCGCACGGCCTGGACTGATGATGACGAGGGCCAGGGCGAGGTCATGGGACTGCGGTACACGGACCGGCCCTGGGCCGGGGTGCAGTTTCACCCGGAGTCCATTCTGACCCCGGATGGTCCAAAATTATTGGAGAATTTCCTGAAGATGCACGCCTTAAACCAATTCTGATTTGGTAATGCAGTTATCGGGGTCGGGGGCGGAATCGGCATCGGAATCGATGATGTCTGAATGCGCATAGCCTGACTTCGACCCCGATACCGATTCCGATAGCGACGCCGATAAAGAACCGCTGAATTGGAATGGTATTAATCGCTGAACCCGGAGGTAAGAGCCAATGACCACGCGCATAAGCGACATCCTCGAACAACTGGCCCGCAGACAGCCGCTGACCGACGTGCAGGCGGACCGGATGTTCAACGCCCTGCTCCAGGGCGAACTAAGCCAGGCCCAGGCCGGAGCCTTTTTGATGGGGCTGCGGACCAAGGGCGAGGACTCCACGGACCTGGCCGCCGGAGTACGGGCCGGGCTGGCCCATGCCAAACAAATTCCCGGCCTTTCCGGGCCGCGGATCGACACCTGCGGCACCGGGGGGGACAATGCCCACAGCTTCAACTGCTCCACGGCCGTGGCCCTGTTTCTGGCCGAGCTGGGCTACCAGGTGGTCAAGCACGGCAACCGGGCCGTGTCCTCCTCCTGCGGCAGCGCGGACGTGCTGGAAGCCCTGGGCGTGCCCCTGGAGACGAATCCCGAGGACGTAGCCGGACGACTGGCCGTCGGCAAGTTCGTCTTCCTCTTCGCTCCGGCCTACCATCCGGCCTTCAAGCACATCATGCCCGTGCGCCGGGATCTGGGCATCCGGACCCTGTTCAACCTGATGGGACCGCTGCTCAACCCGGCCCGGCCCACCCATCAGCTCATCGGTGTGGGCGACCCGGAGACCCTGTTCACCATGGGCGAGGCCCTGCTGCTCACCGGGGTGGAGCGAGCCCTGGTGGTCCACGGGGCCGGCGGATTCGACGAACTGACCACTTTTGGCCCGGCTCGCTGCTATCTGGTCAAGGACGGAATCATGGAAAAGACGGCCATCAACCCGGAACGGCTGGGCTTTGACCGCCACGCGCCGGAGGACGTGGCGGTCCGGGACAAGGACCATGCCGTGGGCGTGCTGCGGGAAATTCTTGGCGGCGGCGGCCCAACGGCCATGGTCCAGATGGCGGCCCTGAATCTGGCGGCCTGCCTTTTTCTGCTGGAAGAGGGCAAGACCTTGGTGGAATGCGCGGAATTGGCCCGGGCCGCGATGAAGCGGGGCGTGAGCGGCCGAGTACTTCATGGGGGACTCCATGGCTAGCTCCATGGCTAGCTCCATGCTTGAGCGCTTTCGCCAGGCCAAGCAGGCTGAAATCCGGGAGCTGATCTCCCTGGAATCCGCGGACCGCCTGCCCGAGCCGTCCACCATTCCTCGTCCGTCTCTGGCCAAAGCCTTGTTGGAGCGGGGACCGGGCGCGGTGATCGCGGAGTACAAGCGGGCCTCGCCCAGCCGGGGCCTGATCAATGCAAGCTGGACTCCGGAGCAGGCCTCCACCGGGTATGCCCGGGCCGGAGCAGCGGCCTTGTCCGTGCTCACCGAGGAAGCCTATTTCCAGGGCAGCCTGGACTTTCTCCCGGTCATGGCCGCCCTCGGCCTGCCCCTGCTGCGCAAGGACTTCCTGCTTCACCCTCTGCAGGTTCGCCAAACCGCCGCCACTCCGGCCTCGGCCCTGTTGCTCATCGCCCGGATGCTCAACCAGGCGGAACTGGAATCCATGCTGGCCGAATGTCGGACGTTCGGCCTGGAAGCCGTGGTGGAGGTTTTTGACGAGGAGGATCTGGACAAGGCCAAAGCGGCGAGTTCGACGCTGATCCAGGTCAACAACCGGGATCTGGATCGACTGACCACGGACCTGCGCGTTTCCGAGAACCTGATTCGGCACAAGGCCGAAGGCGAGGTCTGGATCAGCGCCAGCGGCATGAGCACGGCCCAGGACATGGCCCGGATGTGCAACGCCGGCTTTCACGGCCTGCTCATCGGCTCCCGGCTGATGCAGGAGCCCGATCCCGGACAGGCCCTGGCGGGACTGCTGCGGGCTTTGCGCAAGGAACAGTCCCCATGAGTGAGCAAGTCCGCCAAGGAAGTTCAAGGATCGACGGCCCCCTGGTCAAGGTCTGCGGCTTGCGGCGCCCCGAGGATGTGGCGCTGTGCGAGGAGCTGGGCGTGGACTGGACCGGCTTCATCTTCTACCCGCCCAGCCCCAGAAACGTGAGCCCGGACCATGTCGCGGCCCTGCCCCGAGGCCGGGCCGCACGGGTCGGGGTCTTCGTGCTCCAAACCGCTGAAGAGGTTCGGGAGATCATGGACCAGGCCGATCTGGACCTGGCCCAGCTTCACGGAGGTCAGGACCGACGTTTCTGCGAAAAGGTCGGGCCGGAACGAGTGGTCAAGGTCTTCTGGCCCTTGCGCTATCCAAACTTAGCAGACCTGGAACGAGACATGGGCGCGTTCGCGTCCTCGTGCCGGGCCGTGCTCCTGGATGCCGGAACCGCGGTGGGCGGCCACGGGGTCAGCCTGGATTTCACGGCTTTGGCCGGACTGGCTTTTCCCCAGCTTTGGCTCCTGGCCGGGGGCCTGGGCCCGGAAAATATCCAGGAAGCCCTGGGCAGGTGCCGTCCTTGGGGCGTGGATCTGAATTCCGGGGTGGAGGAGGCTCCGGGAAGGAAAAGTCCGGCTCGCCTGCGTGCGGTCATGGAACGCATCAAAGCCATGCCCAGCGAGTTGTCCAAATCGAAATCGAAATCGTGATCGAAATCGAAAGAAAAAACATCAAAGGCGGCGGACATGCGGTAGTGGTGCGTATTTCTCTCCGATTTCGATTGCGATTTCGACACTGATATCGAGAGATACTAACGGCAACCAGGACTCCATTCGTCACACTCATGAACCAAAATCAAAGGAACATCACATGAAAAAAGGATATTTTGGCGATTTCGGCGGGCGGTTCGCTCCGGAACTGCTCATGCCGCCGCTGTTGGAACTGGAGGAGGCCATGGGGCGGATCATGGCCGGGGTGGCGTTTCAGCGCGAACTGACCGACCTGCTCACCCATTTCGTCGGTCGGCCCACGGCCTTGTATCACTGCGCGAACCTCTCGCGGGAAGTCGGTTTCGGGGTCTGGCTGAAACGCGAGGATCTGGCCCACACCGGGGCGCACAAGATCAACAACACCGTGGGTCAGGCCCTGCTGGCCAAGCACATGGGCAAGACCAAGCTGGTGGCCGAAACCGGGGCCGGGCAGCACGGCGTGGCCACGGCCACGGCCGCGGCCCTGCTGGGTCTGGAGTGCATCGTGTACATGGGCGCGGAGGACGTGGTCCGCCAGGCCCACAACGTCCAGCGCATGGAACTGCTGGGCGCGACGGTCCGGCCCGTGGAGTCCGGCAGCCGGACCCTGAAGGACGCCATCAACGCGGCCATGCGCCATTGGATCGCCGAGCAGACCGCCACGCATTATTGTCTGGGCTCGGCCGTGGGGCCGCACCCCTTTCCCCTGCTGGTGCGCGAACTGCAGGCCGTGATCGGCCGGGAAGCCCTGGCCCAGTTTCGAGAACGCACCGGGAAGCTGCCGGACCGGGTCGTGGCCTGCGTGGGCGGCGGGTCCAACGCCATCGGGATGTTCCATGCCTTCGTGCCCCATGATCGGGTGGCCCTCATCGGCGTGGAAGCCGCCGGGGACGGTTCGCCGGGCTGCTGTCATTCCGCCACCCTCAGCACCGGAACCCCCGGAGTGCTGCACGGTACCATGACCAAGCTGTTGCAAACCCCCGAGGGCCAGATCCTGCCCTCCCACTCCCTGGCCCCAGGCCTGGACTACCCCGGCGTGGGCCCGGAACACGCCCACCTTCAGGCCCTGGGCCGAGCCGAGTACGTCTGCGTCACCGACGATCAGGCCCTGGCCGGATTCATGCGCCTGACCCGCTCCGAAGGCATCCTCCCGGCCCTGGAAAGCTCCCACGCCCTGGCCCACGTCCTCGGCCTCTCCGGAACCCTGCCCGCCACCACCGACGTCATCGTCTGCCTCTCCGGTCGTGGAGACAAGGATCTGGAGATCGTGCGACAGGCGCTGGCGAAGAGAGATGGCTGAGACCTGAGAGGAAATACGGTTTAGGGGTTGAATGCAACAGCCTTTCTCTCTGACTCCTGACTCCTGACTTTTGAATACCCACTCCTTCTAACCTTTCCGGAGAACCCTAATGTCCACAAGTCATTTGACCGATAAGATCAATCAGGCCCTGGCCCAGGGTCGTAAGGCCGTGATGCCCTACTTGCCCGCCGGATATCCGACCAAGGATGCTTTCTGGAAGCACATTCAGGATCTGGACGCCGCGGGTGCTGACATCATCGAGATCGGCGTGCCTTTTTCCGATCCCGTGGCCGACGGACCGGTGGTGGAGCAGGCTGCCCTGCACTGCCTGGAGCAGGGCGTCACGCTGGGTTGGATACTGGAGGAACTGACTCGAAGGCGCTCGACCATCCGGGCCGGGATCGTGCTGATGGGCTATATGAATCCCTTTCTTCAGTACGGCATTCCCAAACTGGCTCGGGACGCGGAGCAGGCCGGGGTGAACGGGCTGATCATTGCCGATCTGCCCTTGGAGGAAAACGTCGAGATTCGTAATATTCTTCAGAAGCACGGCATCGCCCTGATCCCGCTGGTCGGCCTGAACAGCTCCATGGAGCGGCTCTCACTTCATGCTGAAAAGGCCTCGGGTTTCGTCTACTTCGTCTCGGTCATGGGGACCACGGGGGTCCGGGACGCCCTGCCGGAGGAACTCCGGGAGGCCCTGCTCCAAGCCAGACAAACCTTCTCCATTCCCCTGGCCTTGGGCTTCGGCCTGCACTCCCCGACTCAGCTTCAGGGCGTGGAATCCGCCGTGGACGGGGTGGTCATGGGCAGCGCTTTGATCCGGCACCTGGAAGCAACCGGTAAGGTTGGTGATTTTTTGAGCCCCTGGATGATACCTTGATAATTCCAATATACGTTGCTTTTTTCACAAACCTTGACTAGAGGCATACCAAAAAGGTCTTGTATATTTTGAAATTTTTCATTTTTGTCATGCATTTTTGTATGTTGGATCGAAACTGGAGGCGACGATGAAAAAGGCAACGTTCGGGATCTTTTTGATCCTATGGTTCGCCCTGGCGTTTCTTCTGCCGCTGATGATCGGCGCGCAGGGACCGTCGGGAACAAGCTACGTGGGGTCCAAGGAGTGCTCATACTGTCATCCGGATGAGTATGAACGGTTCATGGAGCACGCCAACAAAGCCAACTCCGACCACAGCGTCCGGCTGATGGCTCCCAAGTTGACACCGGAGGAACTTCGAGAATGCTACGGGTGTCATACTACCGGGTATGGGCAGCCAGGAGGATTTCGAAGCTTCGAAGAAACTCCGGAAATGGCCCATGTGGGGTGTGAAAGCTGTCATGGCCCGGGCTCCGTGCATGCCAGGACAGGCCACCAGGACGACATCCTCGGCAGTCTGTCCCTCGACGTCTGCCGCCCGTGCCATGAAGACGAACGAGTCCAAGTGATCAACTACAAGCCGCTGCTCTACAGCGGGGCGCATTGACCGCAAGGGAGACAATCATGAATATGCTGCGCAACTCCCTGGGAGCAAAGATTCTCGTTCTGGTCACCATCTTGACGGCATCGGTTTTCGTGGCCCTCCTGCTCGTCAATTCGTATTGGCAACGCACCGACACCATGCATCAGATCGATTCCATGGGCACGCGGGTGTCGGATCTGCTGCAAATGGCTATCGAAGAACCGATGATCGTCGGTGACGACGAGGGGACCCGGGACCAGTTCGCCAAGGTCGAGAACCTGTACACTGATATCGACGTGTATCTGACCGACTTTCGAGGCAACATCACCTACGCGACTCGGCCGAAAGTGGTGCGGGAGGATATGCTCACGGTGTATGGTCAGCAGGAAATACGGGCAATCCTGCAAGAGGGCCTGAGCCGGGAGACGGACCGGGCCGTACTTTTGGATACCGCTGAGAGGCCATACTATGTTCGCCTCCGTTCAATCCCCAATGAACCAGCCTGTTACCATTGCCATGGTCGATCCCAGCCCATTTTGGGCGCCATGCTCGTTTTTCAAGACGTGGGCGTGGAAATGGCGACGCTCAGGGACCATCAAGTCAAAGGAGCGGCGCTTTCCTTTGGCGGATTCGCCATTTTACTGGCCAGCCTGTTGATTTTCATGCGCAGAGCCGTTGTCGGAAAAATAGCGACATTGAGCGGCGCGAGCCAAAAAATCAGTCAAGGCGACTACTCCGTCACCTTTGACATCACCGGTTCCGACGAACTGGGGCGGCTGGCCCGCAACCTGGGGACGATGGTCAAAAGCATCCAGGATCAACTGGAGTACAACAAAGAAGTTTTAGAGGGCATTGCCGTCCCCCTCTACGTGACGGACCATGAAGAAAAAGTCACCTTTATCAACGACCAAGCAGTCGAATTGCTTGGCAAATCCAGAGAAAGTATCCTCGGGCACCCAACATGCGAGATGATGGGGGTGGCCCCAGGCTCCTGCGCCGCCTCACAGGTTATTCGCGAGGGCACGATTGTCAAAGGCAAGCGGGAATACACCCATCCCGACGGACACATTGTGCCGATATACCGTGAAGTTTCTCCGCTCAAAAACGCTCAGGGTCAGGTGATCGGCGCCATTGGTGTGGTCATCGACCTGACCCAGGAGGAAAAAGCCAAGGCTCGGATACAGAAACAGCAAGACCATTTGCTTGTCGTGGCCCGCGATGTAACCGAGGTGTCGAACTCTCTGCGGAACATGGCCCAAAGACTTTCGGACCAGATGATCACGGTCAGCGATCGGATCGGGATGACCGAGTCACAGACCACCCAGGCGGCCACGGCCATGAACCAGATGACGGCCACGGTCATCGAAGTCGCCCGCAGTTCGGCTCAAACAGCCGAAGCCGCGGCCCAGGCAACGCAGAGCGCCCAGGAAGGCGGCCAAGGCGTCCGGGAGACAGTGGATGACGTGAAACGCGTGGCTCAGGATACGGATGCCTTGGCCCGCTCCCTGAACGATCTGGCCTCACGGGCCGAGGACATCGGTCAAGTCCTGAACGTGATCAATGATATCGCCGACCAGACCAACCTCTTGGCCCTGAACGCGGCCATTGAGGCGGCCCGGGCCGGAGATGCCGGACGCGGTTTCGCCGTTGTCGCCGACGAGGTTCGCAAGCTTGCTGAGCGTACGGTGCAAGCCACCAAGCAGGTGGAGGAGGTGATCACCACGATCCAGTCCAGCACCCGGAACGCCGTGGAAAAAATGGAGCAAACCAGGTCCGTGGTTGAAAACACGGCCGAAAAGGCCCTGGTCGCCGGGGAAGCCCTGCAAACAATCGTTGAACGGTCCGAATCCATGGCGGACATGATCCGGACCATCGCCACCGCTGCTGAGCAGCAATCCGTGACCAGCGACGAAATCAATGAAAGCATCGGACAGGTCAGTCAATTGTCCACGGCCAACAGCCGGGACATTCAGGAGGCGGATCGGGGCATTCAGGAGATCGCGCAAATGTCTGAGCGACTGAACGAACTGGTCAAGAAGTTTCAGGACAATTGACCGGACACGATTTCTACGTATTTCGACGCGAAGGAAAGGAAGGGGGCGGACCGGACATTGCCGGGGCCGCCCCCTTATGTTTTACGCGCGGTCTCACTCCGCTCGATTTTTCTCGATTCCGGGCACGAGAACGAGCTTCGCTTCGCTGAGCACGATAAGGTTGGCCCTTGTTCATTCCGCGGGCTTGACAAACTGCACCAACAGCTAATAGGAATAGTTCTCGTTTACGCAACAGAAGGACGCCAATCATGCCGAAATCCAACCCTCGTTTGACGCCACAGCGAAGAATCATCCTTGAAGAACTGCGCGGGACTCGGACACATCCCACCGCCGACGAGGTCTACGACTTGGTGCGCAAGCGCCTTTCCCATGTCAGCCTGGGGACCATCTACCGCAACTTGGAATTTTTGCACTCCCAGGGACTCATCCGCAAGCTGGACAAGATCGGTTCGCAAATGCGCTTCGACGCGTTCGTGGACCCGCATCTGCACGTCTGCTGCGTTGAATGCGGAAAGGTTGGAGATTTGCCTTCGGACGCCGCTTCGGTGGTCATGCGCCGGGACCCCGCCCTTGAGGCCGAGAGTGAATTCCGGATTACCGGGCACTGGCTGGAGCTGTACGGCATTTGCGCGGATTGCATGACAGCGCGTGAAAACGGCTGACAAAGCGTTCTCTCGATGCGCGACCTGTTTTGAAAACCACGAAACCCTACGAAACCATGGAGGACATCATCATGAGCGGACTGAAAGGAACCCAAACCGAGAAAAATCTGCTGGTCGCATTTGCCGGGGAGTCCCAGGCGCGCAACAAGTACACCTACTTCTCCAAGCAGGCCAAGAAGGAAGGGTATGAGCAGATTTCCTTTATTTTCGAGGAAACGGCCAACCAGGAAAAGGAACATGCCAAGCGTCTGTTCAAGTTCATGGAAGGCGGCGAGGTGGAAATCACGGCCTCCTTTCCGGCCGGGGTGATCGGCAACACCTATGAGAACCTGATCGCCGCGGCCGAAGGCGAGCACCACGAGCAGACCGAAATGTATCCGAGTTTCGCCAAGGTCGCCAAGGAAGAAGGTTTTCCGGAAATCGCCGCGGCCATGGAGGCTATCGCCATTGCCGAGCGGCAGCACGAAAAGCAATATCGCGAACTGGCCGCGAACATTCAATCCGGGAAAGTCTTTCTGAAGGACCTTTCCGTGACGTGGCGTTGCCGCAACTGCGGGTATGTCGGCTCCGGAACCAAGGCTCCGCACACGTGTCCGGCCTGCGACCATCCCCAGTCGCATTTTGAAGTCCTTAAGGAAAATTGGTAGCGTTCAACCGCGCCCGGCCGGAAGTACCACCCGGAAGCTCCACCGGCCGGGCGAAAGTATTTGGAAATGGTTTGACGGGCGGTTCGTATCCGAATAGGCTTCAACTTATCCTTATTCCCCATGAATCAGACAAGGAGCGTAGGAATGGCCCAACAACATGAAGTGTACAAGTGTGACCTGTGCGGCAACATCATCGACGTCCTGCACGGAGGTGGCGGAGAGCTGGTCTGTTGCGGCGAACCCATGAAGTTGATGACTGAAAACACCGTGGACGCCGCCAAGGAAAAGCATGTGCCCGTGGTGGAAAAGACGGCCAACGGTTACAAGGTGACCGTGGGAAGCACTCTTCACCCCATGGAAGCCAAGCACTACATCGAATGGATCGAAATCATCGCGGACGGCAAGTCGTACAAGCAGTTCCTGCAACCCGGCCAAGAGCCCGTGGCTGAATTCTGTATTCAGGCCGAACAGGTCACGGCTCGCGAATACTGCAATCTGCACGGCCTTTGGAAGGCCTAGCCGAGTTGCTTGATTTCCAACTCGGCATCCCGCTTGACGACTAACCCGCCTAACGGCGGGGAACACAGGGAGAAAGCATGGCTACCCCGGAAGACATGTACCAGTGCCAAGTCACGAATTGCGGATGCATCTACAACCCCGACCGGGGCGACAAGCGCGGCAAGATATCTGCCGGAACGGCGTTTCGGGATCTGCCGGATACGTGGAAATGCCCGGTCTGCGGAGCCGGAACCAAATCGTTCCGCCCTTTGGCCGGGCCCGGTTCGGCCGTTGAGGAAGCTCCCAAAGGATGATTGAAATCTTTTGCCCACCTTTTAGCCCAACTTAAGGAGTCGCTTATGCGATATGTGTGCAGTATCTGCGGTTACGTTTACGACCCCTCGGAAGGCGATCCGGACAGCGGCGTCGCCGCGGGAACCAGCTTCGACGATGTTCCCGCTGACTGGGCCTGTCCGGTCTGTGGAGCGTCCAAGGACAATTTCGAGCCGGAAGGGTAACCCGGACCATCACCTACCAAGCCCTCTCCAGAAGTCCGGGAGAGGGCTTTTTTATTGGAGAACACGAATGCTGCCAGTCGAAATCAAAAAGGATATTTTCTGGGTCGGTTCCGTGGATTGGAACCTCAGGGATTTTCACGGCTACTCCCTTGCCCCTCGCGGCACCACCTACAACGCCTACCTGGTCAAGGACGAAAAAATCGCCCTGTTCGATTTGGTCCCGGCGAACCATGTGGACGAATTATTACGTTGCCTCAAGGCCACCATTGATCCGGAACAAATCGACTATCTTATCGTCAACCACGTGGAGCCGGACCACTCCGGGGCGTTGCCCAAGATCATGGAGATCGTCAAACCGGAAAAGGTGTTCTGCTCGCCCATCGCCAAGCAGGCTTTGATCAGTCATTATCACCGTGAGGACTGGCCCTACGAGGTCGTCGCCTCCGGCCAGAGCATCAGCCTGGGCAAGCGTACGGTCACCTTTCTGGAAACCAAGATGCTGCACTGGCCGGACAGTATGTTTTCCTTCCTGCCGGAGGACAAGCTGCTCATCTCCAGCGACGCTTTCGGTCAAAACCTGGCTTCCAGCGAACGGTTCGACGACCAGGTTGACAAGAGTCTGCTGTTCGACTTGGCCGCCAGTTACTACGCGAACATCATTCTGCCCTTCTCTCCTCTGGTTCAAAAGCTTTTGGCAAAGGTCGGGGAGGTGGGCTGGGACATCGACATGATCGCACCGGACCACGGGCTGATCTGGCGGACCCATATTCCGGAAATACTGGCCAAATATGGAGAGTGGAGCGCCCAAAAGCCCCAGCGCAAGGCCGTAGTCTTCTACGACACCATGTGGAAAAGCACGGAACGGATGGCCCGGGCCATTGCCGATGGGATGATGGCCGAAGGCGTCAGCGTGCAGATGTTTTCCTTGAAATCGGCCCATCACAGCGACGTGATGCCGTTTATCATGGATGCTCAGGCCATCGTCGCCGGCTCCCCCACCCACAACAACGGCATGCTCCCATTACTCGCGGACATGTTGACTTATATGAAGGGACTCAAGCCACAAGGCAAAATCGGCGCGGCCTTCGGCTCTTACGGTTGGAGCGGCGAGGCGGCCAAACAGATATCCGAGTTCCTGCAATCCGCCAAGGTGGAGATCGTTGCCGAACCGTTGCGCGTTAAAAACGTCCCCACGGACCAGGATCTGGACGCCTGCCAGGAATTCGGCAGCAAGATCGGACGGGAGGTGATCGCTCGCGTTCCAGAGTGATTTTTTCGCGGATCATACACGGTCGCCCCGTTCATTCCGGGCGAAGGCGGATCGAACGAAAGCAAAGGGCGCTCTCAATGAGCGCCCTTTCACATGGTGCGTTCCAAGAGTATGACGGTTGCCTTTTCACGTTGTATCTACTCAGCACATTTTGTGCCCGCTCTTGCTCCGGCAATCGGGGTCGGTATCGGAGTCGGAATCGGAACAGGAAGATTTTAGAACGCTTCCCAGCGTTTTCGATTCCGATCCCGATTCCGACCCCGACCCCGGCAACAGCATTACTCTGTGCTGAGTAGTTACTTCACGTTTATGATCGAGAGATCTCGACTGATCAGTATCATTCCTTGGCAAACCGTTGCTTTTTCGTAAGATGAAACAAAAAAGTGTGCTCTCGTCCCCTTTTGGTTGACATGCTCCTGTCGCGGGGCTAGGTAATTCACCATACTTTGGAAAAGCATTGTGTTGAAATGTTCTTTTTTTCACAGGCCCTGGAGTCGTAAAACGACGATTCCACCCGGCCCTGGGAAACGACAATTTTTCAATGTCTGAAAACCTTTACCTTTAATGCTTTTCACCAAAGGCGATTTCTTCCTGTTTAACCGTTTAAACGGAGGTGGGTTATGAGACTCAGTGTTGGTCTGGCAAAGGAAGGAGCCGAGAAACGGCTCGAATGCCGTGGCGTGAATCGCCGCGACTTCATGAAATTCTGTGCGACGGTCGCCGCGGTCATGGGCATGGAAGCCTCGTTCGCCAAACAGGTGGCGGCTGCGTTGACCGATCCGCGCAGGCCCTCGGTGGTCTACTTTCACTTCGCGGAGTGCACCGGCTGTTCCATGGCCGTGGTCCGTACGGTCAACCCGTACATTGACGAACTGCTTCTGGACACCATTTCCCTGGATTACCACGAAACCCTGATGGCCGCGGCCGGCGACGCCGCCGAGGACGCCCTGGCACAGGCCGTGAACTCGCCTCACGGGTTCATTGCCGTAGTCGAAGGCGCCATTCCCACCAAGGACAACGGCATTTACGGCATGGTCGGCGGACATACCATGCTGGAAATGGCCCAAAAGTATCTGCCCAAAGCCCAGGCCGTGATTTCCATCGGCGCCTGCGCGACCTTCGGCGGCGTCCAATCCGCCGACCCGAACCCAACCGCCGCCATGGGCGTGAACGAGCTGATGGAACACCTCGGCTTGCCGACCCGGGCCATCAACGTCGCCGGCTGCCCGCCGAGCCCGTACAACTTTGTGGGCACAGTGGTCCACCTGCTGACCAAGGGCATGCCCGAGCTGGACCGTTTGAATCGCCCGAAGATGTTCTACGGCGAGTCGGTCCACGAACTGTGCGAGCGCCTGGACCATTTCTTCAATTACGAATTCGCCCCGTCCTTTGACTCCGAAGAAGCCAGAAAGGGCTGGTGTTTGTATGAAGTCGGCTGCAAGGGGCCGGACACCTACAACAATTGTCCCAAGGTCAAGTTCAACGAGACCAACTGGCCCGTGGAAGCCGGCCACCCCTGTATCGGCTGCAGCGAGCCGAAGTTCTGGGATCAGCTGAGCCCGTTCTACAAGCCGGTCTAGGCTGTCTCGATTCGTAAACCGCGATTCCCGAAACCTATCGTAAGGAGGACATACCATGTCAGGCTGTAAGCCCCAAGCCGCACCGGTCATTCCGGTGACGCCCCAAAGCGCCTACTCCGGGCCGATCGTCGTCGATCCGTTGACCCGGATCGAGGGCCATCTGCGTCTGGAAGTGGAAGTGGACAACGGCAAAGTCGTCAACGCCCGTTCCAGCTCCCAGTTGTACCGTGGTCTGGAGACCATTCTGAAGGGTCGCGACCCAAGAGACGCGCAGCACTTCACCGCTCGCGCGTGCGGGGTCTGAAACTACGTACATGCCCTGGCATCCACCCGATGCCTGGACGACGCCGTGGGCGTCGAGATTCCCGATAATGCCCGGATCATCCGCAACCTGGTCATGGCTTCGCAAACCGTCGCCGACCATTTCATCCACTTCTACGTCCTGCACGCCCTTGACTGGGTCGACGTAACCAGCGCCTTGCAGGCCGACCCGATCAAGGCCGCCAAGATCGCCAACAACATCTCCCCGCGTCCGACCAAGGCCGAGGACTTGAAGGCCGTTCAGGAAAAGCTGACCACCTACGTCAACCAGGGCCAGCTCGGTATTTTCACCAACGCCGACTTCCTGGGCGGACACCCGGCCTACTACCTGCCGCCGGAAGTGAACCTGATCGCCACGGCCCACTACCTGGAGGCCCTGCGCCTGCAGATCAAGGCCACCCGGGCCATCGCCATCTTCGGCGGCAAGGTCCCGCACACCCAGTTCACCATCAGCGGCGGGGTGACCTGCTACGAATCCCTGCGACCCGAGCGGCTGGAAGAGTACCGCTCCCTGTTGCGCGAAACACGGGAATTCATTGAACAGCTATACATCCCGGATCTGCTGGCCGTGGCCTCCTACTACAAGGACTGGGCCGGCATCGGCGGATGCACCAACTACCTGGCCTTCGGCGAGTATCCGAAAATCGAGAAAGACCTGAACAGCCGCTGGCTGCCGCCCGGCGTGATCATGAATCGCGACCTGTCCACCGTGCATGACGTTGATCCCAACGCCATTTACGAGCACGTTGCCGCCAGCTGGTACGAAGGTTCCGAAGCCCGGCATCCTTACGAAGGCGTGACCGAGCCCAAGTACACCAAGCTGGGCGATACCGAGCGCTACTCCTGGATGAAGGCCCCGCGGTACAATGACGAGCCCATGGAAGTCGGCCCGCTGGCAGCCGTGCTGGTGGCCTACGGCAAAGGCCAGCCGGAAACCGTCGCCGCCGTGGATCTGGTCCTGAACCACCTCGGCGTGGGCCCCGAAGCCCTGCACTCCACTCTGGGTCGGACTGCCGCCCGCGGTATCCACACCCTGACCATCGCCCAGAAGATGGAAGACTGGCTGGACGAACTGGTGGACAACCTGAAGAGCGGGAACAACAAGATCGCCGAGAACCATGAAATGCCTGACGAGGCCGAGGGTGTCGGATTCGCCGACGTGCCTCGCGGCGCGCTGAGCCACTGGATCAAGATCAAGGACGGCAAGATCGAGAACTTCCAGCTGGTTGTCCCCTCCACCTGGAACCTCGGACCGCGCTGCGACAAGGGCAAGCTGGGACCGGTGGAAGAGGCGCTGATCAACACGCCCATCGCCGATCCGAAGCGTCCCGTGGAACTGTTGCGCACCGTGCACTCCTTCGACCCTTGTATTGCTTGCGGCGTGCACGTCATCGACTCCAAGACCAACCAGGTCCACGAGTTCAAGGTCCTGTAACCACATAACATGAACGTCCGGCGTTGCCTTTCGCGACGCCGGACGATATGCATCAACGGAGAGCGAAGGGACCCCGAGGGTCGGGGAATCTTCGCTCTCCGTATTTGGAAAATCCGATGAACGAACAGAACTCTCCGAAAATTCTGGTTCTTGGCGTGGGCAATATTTTGCTCAAGGACGAAGGCGTCGGCGTCAAGACCGTGGAAAAACTGCGCGCCGAGTACTCCTTTTCAGCCAACGTCGAACTCATGGATGGCGGTACATTGGGCATGGCCTTGATGGAACCGATCATGGAGTTTGACCGGCTGATCGTCGTGGATGCCGTGGTCAACGGCGGCGACCCGGGAACGCTGTACCGTCTGGCCGGCGTGGAGATGGGCAAGAGCGTGGCCTTCAAGAACTCCATGCACCAGACCGACCTTTTGGAAACCCTGGCCACCTGCAAGGTTCTGGGCAACTGCCCGGACGCCGTGGTCATCGGCATGGAGCCCAAGGAGTTCGACCCCTGGGGCACCGAATTGACCCCACCCTGCCAGGCCCGCCTGGAAGATATCTGTCAGGCCGTACTCCAGGAAATCACGGACCAGGGCGGCGAGTATCGCCCGATTTCGCAATAATACTATCGGCGTCGGTATCGGGATCGGGATCGATACTGTTTGTTCGCTAATAATCCTAATTCGACCCCGATGCCGATACCGATACCGCCCCCGAAAGAGAAGCTTTGCATTAGAATGGTATAACGCGCGGTTACTTTCTAAAACGGAACCGCGTCGTTGAATTTGATTTCACCACGAAAAAGGCCGCCCAATGGGCGGCCTTTTTCGTTTCCAGTAGGCGTGGGGTCCCGGCTATTTGATGAACAACATCTCCTGATAGCTGGGCAGGGCCCACAGATCGTCGGCCACCAACGTCTCCAGGCAGTCGGCCCATTCACGAACCGTGTTGATGGCCGGAAGGATCGCCTCGCAGAAATACTTGGCTTCCTTGAGGGTATCTCCATGAGGGACCTTCCCCAGCGCACCCTCCAGATCGCCCACGGCTTTCTGAAGGGAACGCAGCTTGGCGGTCACGTCCTCCAGGGTGATCATCTTCACGTCGTGGCCGATGGCCTTGAGGTTGGCGCAGGTGGCGGCCAACTCTCCCTGGTAGCGCACGGCGGCCGGAAAGATCACGGTCTTGGCCAGGCGGATGGCCAGGTTGGCCTCGGTGTTGATGGTCTTGCTGTACTGCTCCAGATAAATCTCCTGGCGTGAATGCAGTTCCGCCTCGGAGAGCACGCCGTAGGTTTTGAACAGCTCGATCACCGGCTTGCTGGTAATCTCGGGCAGGGCCTCGGGGGTCGTCTTCAGGTTGGGCAGGCCGCGCTTTTCGGCCTCCTTGTGCCATTCCTCGGAATAGCCGTCCCCGTTGAAGATAATGGCCTCGTGTTCAATGATGACTTTTTTGAGCAGGGCCTGGACGGCGTTGTTCAGCTTTCCGGGATCGCCCTTGGTGGCCTTTTCCAGTTCCGTGGCCATGTAGTCCAGGGACTCGGACATCATCGTGTTCAAAGCCACCTGCGGCCCGGCGATGGACTGGGCGGAACCCACGGCGCGGAACTCAAAGCGGTTGCCGGTAAAGGCGAAGGGGCTGGTCCGGTTGCGGTCGCCCGGATCCATGGGCAGCGGCGGCAGGGTGTCCACGCCCACGGTCAGGGCGTCTTTCTTCTTGGATCCTTTTACGGCTCCGGCCTTGATCTGCTCGAACACGTCGGTCAGTTGCGCGCCCAGGTAGACGGACATGATCGCCGGAGGTGCCTCGTTGGCGCCGAGACGATGGTCGTTGGAAGCCGTGGCCACGGTGGCCCGCAACAACGCGCCGAACTTATGCATGGCCCGGATGGCCGCGGCGCAGAAGATCAGGAATTGGGCGTTTTCATGGGGGGTTTCCCCCGGATCGAACAGACTGCCCAGTTCGGCGTTGCCGATGGAGTAGTTCAGGTGTTTTCCGGAGCCGTTGATCCCGGCGAAGGGTTTTTCGTGCAGCAGACATTCCATGCCGTAGCGCTTGGCCACGTTGCGCAACACGGTCATCACCAGTTGATTGTGGTCCGTGGCCAGGTTGCCGGCCTCGAAGATCGGCGCGATTTCATACTGTCCGGGAGCGACTTCGTTGTGTCGGGTCTTCACGGGCACGCCCAGCTTGTACAGCTCCCGCTCCACTTCCATCATGAAGGAGAGGACGCGGCGCGGGATGGCTCCAAAGTACTGATCTTCGAATTCCTGGCCCTTGGCCGGCTTGGCTCCGAACAGGCTGCGACCGGCGATGAGCAGGTCGGGGCGGGTGAAGACGAAGTTGCGGTCGATCAGGAAGTATTCCTGCTCCGGGCCGGCATAGGAGGTCACCGGGAGCTTGGTCTCCACGCCGAACAGGCCGAGCACGCGCTTGGCCTGCTTGTTCAGGGCCTGCAAGGAGCGTAGAAGCGGCGTTTTTTTGTCCAGGGCCTCGCCGGTCCAGGAGACGAAGGCCGTGGGAATGCACAGGAAGGTTCCATTGGGGTTTTCCAGGATGTAGGCCGGGCTGGTCACGTCCCAGGCCGTGTAACCGCGGGCTTCGAAGGTGGTTCGCAACCCCCCGGAGGGAAAGCTGGAGGCGTCCGGCTCGCCCTGGATCAGCAGCTTGCCGCTGAACTGGGCCATTGCCCCGCCGCTGCCGTCCGGGACCAGGAAGGCGTCGTGCTTTTCCGCGGTCAGGCCGGTTAACGGGTAGAATACGTGGGTGAAATGGGTGGCCCCTTTTTCGATGGCCCAATCCTTCATGGCGTTGGCCACGATGTCCGCCAGGGCCGGGTCCAACTTTTCGCCGTACTCAATGGTTTTCTTCAAAGACTTGTAAGCATCCGAAGGCAGTCGTTCCTTCATCACCTTGTCGTTGAAGACGTTGCAGCCGAACAGATCCGTGGGCTTGGTTTCCGCGAAGTTCAGCGGTGCCGCGGAGGGTACGTAGTTGGTGACCGCTGAAATGGCGTTCAGACGTGACTGGATTCCGCTCATGAAAATTCTCCTTTGTAGCTCTTCTCGTGTTGACAAATATCCGGCCTCAAGAAAAAACGTACTTGCAAACCTGACGTCCTGTTCAGAATCGTCCCCGGCAGAAAGCGCGGCGACCAGCGCGGGAGACGAGCACTCTCCATAAAGGCCTCTCCCGTGGCTCGTCCCCTCTGTTTCCTCAGGGCCTGTTCCATTTGCACGCAATTTAGCAAAAGTCGTTCCAAGAAAATATTGCATGATATATTAGGAGATTACAAATCTCTCCGCAAGGCAGGAAACAATTTTATTACATTTTTGTATTCCAATGCTCATTTTTTTATCAGTTTAGCTTCTAATATTACATTTATGTATAAATATTTAAACAGGCAGCATTCCGCCAGAACAAGGAGGTCTCCTTCATGACCCAGACCATATCCGCCTTGACCAAAAACAAACCGGGAGTCCTGGCCGACATGGCCCAGGCCATCCGGAAATACAACGTCAACATCCGCAGTATCTCCGCCGGGGAGACCGAGGACCCGGACATTTCCCGGCTGACCATCGGCCTGGACGGGACCGACGAGGACGTCCAGCGGATCACCGAGGACATGGCCGCGATGGACGTGATTATCGGCATGGACGATCTGCGACGCAAGGAATTCGTGGACCGGGAGCTGATCCTGGTCAAGGTGGCCATGGACCCGGCCACCACCACCCAGATCATGCAGATCTTCGAGGTGTTCCGGGCCAACGTGGTGGGCATGGGCCGACGGACCATCACCGTGGAAATGAGCGGGGACCGGGAACGGGTGGACGGGTTGATCAACATGCTCAAGCCCCACGGCATCAAGAGCCTGTGCCGTTCCGGGATGATCGCCCTCAAGCGCGGGGACGAATGATATCTTCGGCCGTTTCGTTGACACCGATGACACCCATGACTCCCATGACCATCACTTCCCTCGACGATCTGATCCGTTCGGCGGCCACGGCTGACCAAAGCCCAAAGTTGGCCATTGCCCGTTCCGGGGACGCCTTCGTACTGGAGGCCGCGATGCAGGCTTACGCCGCAGGCGTGGTGGAGCCCGTGTTTATCGGCGACATGGACGCCACCCGGCGCATCGCCGAGAATCTGGGCGCGGACATTTCGGACTTGCGCGGCGTCGACCTTCCGGACGACGAGGCCGCGGTGCGGGAGGCCGTCCGGATGTTTCGGGAGGGCGAGGCCGCGCTGATCATGAAGGGAGCCGTCTCCACAAGTACGCTGCTCAAGGCCGTGCTGGACAAGACCGGCGGCGTTCCGCCCCAGGGCATTCTCAGCCATGTCACGGTGTTCGAGAACCCGCATTCCGGCAAGCTGATGCTGCTCAGCGACGCCGCGGTCAACATCCGCCCCAACCTGCAGCGCAAGGTGGAAATCCTGCGCAACGCCCTGACCGTGGCCCGAGCCCTGGGGATTGCGGCTCCAAGGGCGGCGATGCTCGCGGCCACGGAAAAGGTCAACTATCCGGCCATGCCGTCCACCCTGGACGCAGATCTGATCGCGCGCATGGGCCGGGAAGGCGCCCTCGGCGACGCCCATGTGGCCGGTCCCATGGCCCTGGACCTCGCGCTCTCGGCCAAGGCCGCGGCCAGCAAGCGTTTCCAGAACGAAGTCGCCGGTCAGGCCGACATTCTGATCACGCCGGACATCGAAAGCGGCAACGTGCTCTACAAATGCCTGAACACCCTGCTCGGCCTGGACGTGGCCGGAGTCGTGGTGGGCAGCTCCGTGCCCATCGTCGTTCCCTCCCGCGGCGACTCTCCCAGGTCCAAGCTGCTTTCCATGGCCCTGGCGGTCTATCTGGTGCGAGCCGTGAGCCACGATTCGGAACATCATCATCCAGTCGACCTCTGACCCCCCGGACATTCATGAAAAAGACCATCCTGACCATCAACCCCGGCTCCACCTCCACGAAGGTCGTCCTGTTCCAAGACCTGGAGCCGACGTTGTCCCGCGAGGTTCAGCATTCCAAGGCCGAGCTGGCCGGGTTTCCCGACGTCTGGAGCCAGTTCGCGCTGCGCCTGGAACCCATCCTCGCTGTTCTCGACCAGGCGGGTGAAAATCGGCTGGACGCCGTGGTGGGCAGGGGCGGGTTGCTGGCCCCGTTGCCCGGCGGGGTGTATCGGATTGACGCGCAGATGCTTGGGGATTTGCGCTTGCGACGCTTTGGGGAGCATCCTTGCAATCTGGGCGCGCCGTTGGCACTGGAGATTGCGCAGCGCTGCGGAGGCCAGGCGCTGATCGTGGATCCGGTGGTCACGGACGAGCTGTGCCCGGAAGCCAGGCTGACCGGCCTGCCGCGCATCCGCCGCCGGAGTACCTTCCACGCCCTGTCCCAGCGCGGCGCGGCCCGGGAGGCGGCCCGCCGTCTGGGAGTTGATTACGAAAACGGCAAATTCATCGTCGCCCATCTGGGAGGCGGCATAAGTATCGGCGCACATCGCCGCGGGCGGGTGGTGGACGTGACCAATGCCCTGGACGGCGAGGGGCCGATGAGCCCGGAGCGCAGCGGGGCTCTGCCGATCCTGCCTCTGCTCCGGCTTCTGGAGGACGGCGTCATGGATATTCCCGATCTGCGCCGCGCCGTGCTCCGCGAAGGCGGGTTGTTCGCGCACCTGGGGACCAACGATTTCCGGGAAATTGAGGAGATTGTCCGACAAGGGGACGCCGGGGCCAAGTCCGTGGTCGCCGCTTTTATCTACGCAACGGCCAAGCACGTCGCGTCGCTGCTGCCGGTCCTCGTCACCACAAACGATCCGAGCCCGTTGGACGCCATCGTGCTCGCCGGCGGCCTGGCCCACAGCGCGCTGCTGGCGCGTGAGCTGACAGCCCGGCTCGCGCCCTGGGCCCGGATCGAGGTGGTCCTGGGCTTGACCGAGGCGCGGGTTATGGCTGAAAGTGCCCTGGCGGCCCTGGAAGGCAGGGTCGAGGTCCAGGATTACGTCGGCAATGATTTTGAAACCCATCACCTGTAGCCATTCCGCTTCCCGCTCCGGAAGCGCGTCCACGGCATGATCCGCACCACCATAACCGCCCTGATTACGGCCATGCTTGTGTTGCTCTGGATCGGCCAAGCCCTGGCCCAAAATCCGTTTCTCACGCCTCCGTCCCGGGAACGGCCCGCCGCTCCGTCCGTGGAACAGCCCTCCCAGGACCACCATCCGGCCATGGAAGAGCAATTCGGGCAGACCTCCCGCGAACCTCCGGACCGTCCTTTGGCCCGCCCTTCGTCCGCGGGCCCGCGCATCACGCCTCCGTTTTTCGCCGAGATGATCGCCCTGCAACGCGAGCTGCGCCAGCGAATGACCAGCTACGCCCGCCAGATCCAGGAACGGCCTTTTGGCGCGGCCACTTGGCAGCTGATGCTGCTCTCGTTTCTGTACGGGGTGGTGCACGCTCTGGGGCCGGGGCACGGCAAATCCATCGTCTGCTCCTATTTCGTCTCCCGACGGGGAACCTGGCGACAGGCCCTGCTTTTCGGCAATCTGATCACCGCCACCCACATCCTCTCCGCGGTGGTGATCATCGTCGGGCTTTCCTGGGCTCTGGGGCGGGCGAACATCGCCGCGTTCCACTCCGTGGAAGGAAGGCTGGAGTCCATCAGCTACGCGCTGATCGTACTCATCGGCTTCTTCCTCCTGGGCAAGACCTTGCTCGACTGGTGGCGGGCGGCAAAGGGGAAATCCGGTGAAGAGGCCGATGAGTGCCCGCGTTCCAGCCCCAGGGACATCGTCACCCTGTCCCTGGCCACCGGCCTGATGCCCTGCCCCGGCGCGGCCCTGATCCTGCTCTTCACCCTCAGTCTGAACGTCTTCTGGGCCGGTTTGGCGGCCATGATCCCCCTGGCCCTGGGCATGGGCCTGACCGCCTCGGCCTTGGGACTGATCACCGTCGGCTCCACCAACGCCGTGCTGGGCGTCAGCCGTCGCTCTAAACGCCTCTTCGCCATCCTGCACCGCACCCTGGCCTGCCTGGGCGCGGCCTTGATAATCATCCTGGGCGCGAGCCTGCTGCTAAGCGCCGGGTATGTTTGATTGTCGGCCAAAAACGCCTGAACCGCCCGGAACCTATGGTTCCGGGCGGTTCAGGCGTTTAGGCGTTGGGACGGATTGACCCGTTATACCATTTCTCATTCAAAGCTTCTCTTTCGGTATCGGCATCGGGGTCGAATTAGGATTATTGGCGAACAAACAGTATCTATCCCGATACCGATACCGATACCGACGCCGACCCCGATAACTGCATTTTCTCAAGCGAAAAACGCATTGCCGAAGTAGAATTGGTATTACGCGGCCTCAACCCGACACAACAACGCCGAATGCGGCCAGGAGCCGATTTCCGGGCTGCAATGTTCCGGCTCCAGCGGGCAGAGCATGTTGGCGTTGGATTCGTAGACCCCGAAGAGTTCCGGAAGCTCCTGCCTGCGCTCCGGGAACCACCAGCCGTGCTGGGCGTCGGCCATTCGCGGATGAATGCGGGTGGAGGTGCGCAGGCGCATCCGGATTTTGCCCTTGGGCGAGGTCACGAGCACCCACTGATCGTTCTCCAGTCCCAGTTCCCGGGCTGTTTCCGGGTGCAGCAGGACCAGCGGATCCGGATTCACCTTCCGGGCCGACGTGATCTGGCGCTGCTCGGAATGGTACATGGGCATGAACCGGCTGCCGGTGATCAGGATCAGCGGAAACTCCCGGGCCAGATCCGAATTCCCGGCCGGACTCCAGAGGGGCTCCTTGTACGTGGGCAGAGGCTCGCAACCCAACTCCTCGAAGATGCTGGAATACAGCTCCACCTTGCCCGACGGAGTGCCGAAGCCTGAAGTTTCGTAGCGCTTGAATTCGGGCGTGCCGAAAAAACCGTACTGCTCGGTCAGCTCCCGGAAGGTCAGCCCCGTGGGCTCCAGACGAAAGTCGCAGGCCTGCTCCAGGTTCTCCCACGGCCAGTCGTTTTCCTGGCCCAGGCGCAGACCCAGGCCGCGGTAGAACTGATAGGTGTCCCGGCGTTCGTAGAGCGGCTCGATGCCCGGAGGACAGGCCATGCAGAACCCGCCGGTGACCCACAGTTCGGGCTGCTCCACCGTGGTGGCCGAGGGGAAGACATAGTCCGCCAGGGCCGCGGAGGGGGTCATGTAGTATTCCATGACCACGTACAGTTCCAGGGCGGTCAGGGCGTCGAAGACCATTTTGGGGTCCGGGAAGGAGAGCATCGGGTTGCTGGCCACGGAAAGCATGGCCGTGATCGGGTAGGGCTTTTTGGTGATCGCCGCCTGGAACACATCCCGGATGTGGGCCACGCAGGTCCGGTACATGGACGGCGGGTTGACCTGGCCCCGGGGCAGCTTCCGGTTGTTGGCCAGGTTGCGCTCCCAGCCGGGGAAGCCGAAAAAGGGATATGTGTCCGCGCCGAGCTGTTTGGCCCGCTGCTCCGGCCCGATGGCCTCGGCGGCCACCAGGTCGAATTCCCCGCGTACACGGGCCACCTCCGGGGTCTGGCCAAAGGTCTCACCGCCGGGAATCTCCAGGTTGCCGGTGATGGCCCGCAAAATGGCCCGAGCCCGGGCGCACTGGGTGGAATTGATGCCCTGCTTGTCCAGGCCGTAGGCATAGGGCAGCTGGGCCGGCTTGGAGGTGGCGTAGATCCGGGCCGCGGCAGTGATCTGCTCCACGGGCAGCCAGGTGATCCCGCTGACCTTTTCCGGGGTGTACTCCCGCACCGCGTCCCGCAGTTCGTCGAAGCCCACGGTCCACTGGGCCACGAAGTCCGCGTCGTACAGCTCTTCTTCAATGATCAGCCGGATCCAGCCCAGCATCAGGGCCAGGTCCGTGCCCGGCCGGATCTGCAGCCACATGTCCGCCAGGGCCACTTCCTCGATCTCCCGGGGATCCACCACGATGATCGTCGCCCCGTTGCGCCTGGCCTGCTGGGTGGCCGGCCAGGCCTGGATGGGCGAGGAATTGGCCGAGGCCTTGCCCCAGACCACCAGGCACTTGGCCTGCCGGGCATTGCCCCGGGCCATGCCGCCGTAGGTGGCGAACTCCGTGGCGTAGGACGGGCACATGCAGATGTTGTTCGCCCCGCAGACGTTGGGCGAGCCGAACAGGTTGTAGAACCGGCGGCAGTCCCAGTGATGGGTCCGGCTGGTGCCGTGGGTGAAGCCCAGGGTTTCCGGCCCGTGGGCGTCACGCAGCCGACTCAGCCTGGCGGCCACCTCGTCCAGGGCCTGATCCCAGGAAATCCGCTCCCATTTCCCCTCGCCCCGAGCCCCGACCCGCTTCAAGGGATGATTGATCCGGTCCGGGTGATGGATATGCTCCGGCATGAGCAACCCCCGCTCGCAGATCAGGCCACGGGTCACCGGATGGTCCGGGTCACCGCTGACCTCGAAGACCTTGCCGTCCTTCATGTGCAAGAGGGTGCCGCAGCGCGGGTGACACAGGCCGCAATAGCTGCGGCGCACCCCGTCCCGGGGACCGGCCCCGGACTGGGGGTTGTAGGCGTAGAGGGGCAGGCCGCTCAGGGCCAGGGACGAGGCCACCAGGGTCGAGTAGTGCAGAAATTTCCGTCGGTTGATGCGCATGGCTCCTCCCGTGCGTTGCGGTTCGATGGATGACTGTCGGTCGGCCATCAGGCCTGTTTTACTTCGGGCTTGACCAAAAGGCCTGATGATGCCGCTTACTGCTCCGGATCTTGCAAGCTCGCCCAGGCCCGGCATTCCAGAAAACTGCCGGGAACATTCTCCTCCATTTCCTGGAAGAGCCGCCAGGGCATGGCAAAGGAGAGATGGTCCTTGCCCAGCGTCTTCCGCACAGCTTTGCGGGCTGACATGTCCGTCAGGCCCACCACGGCCCTGGGGTGCTCCCTGTCGCCTTCTGCGTAGGGCAAGATACCAATGGTCTGACAGCCCGCAGCCCAGGGGATAATCACGTTCTCGATGCCCTTGCGGCCATAATTGGCCAGAATGACCAGGGCGGACAACTGATCTGCATCAACCACGAAAACCACGGTTCGCGGGGTCTCCCGGTCCAGGTCGACTTCGCCCAAGGGCTTGAATAGGACATACTTAGCCGGGATCTCGGTGATGGGCAGTGCGGCGATGAAGTCGTGGACCAACTCTGGAGTTTTGCGATACCGTTCACCTTTCAGGAAATCATCTGCAAAGGCCTTGCCCGCGTGCTCTTCAACAGCCTTGCCCACGGCCCGGCCAGTTTCCCATTGCTCATTGCCTGACGAAAGAAAATGGGCGAAACATACCTCTCCGCCCGGAAACTGTTGATAGGCGTTGCCAAACCCCAGTCCCACTCCGCCGCCCCAGCATCCGTAGGTTTCTTTTTCGAATGCAACGGTTTTGCCTTTGGCCGCATTGGCGAACAGAAACATAACACAGCCAAATTTGCCGGGCTTGAAACGCAGGGACTGTTTCGGTTCCTCATCGGCCAGGATTATGGCCACGGGATTGAGCTTCAGGTCAATTGATTGAGCAATACGCGATTTCATCTGTGTAACCTCAATTTGTTTACATGTGGGTGGCGAAATTTATTCGAACGCCTTAAAAGCCATTCATTTACTTAGTTTTTCAGGAGAAAAACAGATTGGTGGTCATTCACATCATGTCCATGACCCGGAGTTACAAAATCTCCTTGATGGCCGTGACCAGTCGTTCGTCGTTGGGGAGATAGAACCGTTCCAGCGGCGGGCTGGCCGGGACCGGGATGTCCGGGCCGGTGACCCGGCGCAGCGGGGCCTTGAGCAGGTTGAAGCCTTCCTCCATGACCACGGCCGCGATCTCCCCGCCGAAGCCTCCGGTGCGGGTGGCTTCGTGCAGGACCACCAGTCGGCCGGTCTTGGCCACGGAAGCGAGGATGGCTTCCTTGTCCAGGGGAACCAGGGTGCGCAGATCCACGATCTCCACCTCCACGCCTTCCTGGGCCAGCTTTTCCGCTGCGGCCATGGCCACGCCGAGCATGCCGGACCAGGTGACCACGGTCACGTCCGTGCCCGGTCGCTTGACCTCGGCCTTGCCGATGGGGGTGAGATATTCCCCTTCGGGCACGGGCATGGGCGCGAAGTACAGGCCCATGTGCTCGATGAAGATCACCGGATTGTCGTCCCGGATGGCTGATTTGAGCAGTCCCTTGGCGTCCGCCGCCGTGGCCGGCATGACCACCTTCAGGCCGGGGCAATGGGCCGCCCAGGCCTCCAGGTTATGCGAATGCTGACATCCGGCGCCGATTCCCGCGCCGGATTTCATGCGCACCACCAGGGGAAACGTAGATTTGCCGCCGGACAGGTAACGCAGCTTGGCCGCGTGGTTGACGATCATGTCCGAGGCCAGGGTGAAGAAGGGATTGAACATGATCTCCACCACCGGCCGCAGCCCGGCTTCGGCCGCACCCACGGCCAATCCGGCGATGGCTGCTTCGGATACCGGGGTGTCCTTGATCCGCCCGGGCCCGAATTCCTCCAGCAGGCCGTGTGTGGGAAACATGGGGTTCAAGTGAATGCTCACGCCCACGCCTTCCCCGGCGATGAACACGTTGGGGTCGCGGCGCATTTCCTCACGCAAGGCCTGATTTATGGCTTGTCCCATTCCGAGTTTCTGCATGGTGTCCTTCCTTTGATGAGGGAGCATAATGTTCTTTTTGGGTAACTACTCAGTACATTTTGTGTCCGATCTTGCACCGGCAATCGGTGTCGGGGTCGGCGCTTCGCTATCGGAGTCGGAATCGAAACAGAAAGAATTTAGAACGCATCCCAGCGTTTTCGATCCCGATCCCGACCCCGACCCCGGCAACAGAATTTCTCTGTGCTGAGTAGTTGCCTTTTTGGAAGAGTCTCTTCCTTTTAGGCCGCCCCTTCAAGGCTACGTAGAATACTTCCTGAATCCCAGGGCAACGCCCTGGGACGGAGATGGTCCAACAAGAAGAGCCCTGAAAGGGCGATCCTCTACCGCGGCTTTTCCAATCAGTCACGCCACCAGAACATCCTCCAGCGCCTCCTCCGGGGTGGGGTACGGACTGTCCTCGGCAAAACGGACCGCTTCCTTCACGAGAGCCTCGACCCGGTCGTCCATTGCCTGAACGTCCGCGGCGGTGATCAGCCCTTGGGCCAGGAGGTCGTCCCGCAGGCGGGGGATGGGGCATTTTTCCTGCCAGGCGCAAATCTCTTCCTTGGGCTGATAATGCTGGGGATCGGCTTCTGCGTGGCCCCGGCAGCGGTAGGTCTTGCACTCGATGAGGCTCGGCCCTTCTCCGGCCAATGCACGCTCCCTGGCGTCCCGCACGGCCCGATACACGGCCAGGGCGTCGTTGCCGTCCACCGCCTCGCCGGGCATGGCGTAGGCCGTGGCCCGGTCGGCCATGCTCGGGTTCGGGGCGTGCTCTTCATAGCGCTGGGCCCCGGCGTAGACGTTGTTCTCGCAGATGAAGATCACCGGCAGCCGCCACAGCGCGGCCAGGTTCATGGCCTCGTGCACTGATCCCTCTGCCGCCGCGCCGTCGCCGAAAAAGCAGACCGTGACCCGCTGTTCGCCCTTGTACTGTTGGGCAAAGGCCTGGCCCACTGCTATGGGCGGCCCGGCGCCGACCACGGTGGAGGTACAGGGCGCGTTGACCTCGGGCACGGCCAGGTGCAGCGTGCCGCTCTTGCCCTTGTTGCAGCCGGTGCGCTTGCAGTAGATCTCGGCCATCAGGGAGTTGGGATCGGCCCCCTTGGCCAGAAGGTGGTTGTGGCTGCGGTGGTTGGAGATGATCACGTCCTCCGGGGCCAGGGCCGCGCAAGCCCCGGAGCCCACGGCCTCCTGTCCGGTGCTGAGGATCGTCATTCCGGGGATTTTGCCTTCGATCTTGCACAACTCGGCCAGCTCGTCCTCAAACCGGCGGGACAGCTGCATGGTCCAGAGCATCTCCCTCTGCTTTTCCGCGCTGATCTTCATGAAACCTCCGTGTGGTTAAATGATCGCGGGCGATACCGCGCGACGGTACGGGCCATCGGCGACGGCCCGGATACCCCCCAAGGAAAATCGCGTGATGTGGTCGGTCAGGCGCTCCACGTCCGTGACGACGACGTCCGTCGGATACAGGGCCGCGATGACGTGGCGACTGGTGAAATATAACAGGCATTGGCTGGTGACGCTCATGGAACACAGGAAGATGGTCTCGTCGATATTGTCCTCGTCCCGTGGCATGGCCAGCAGTTCCCGGACAATGTCCGCCAAGTAGAGATACAAGGGATGGATGGAGTTGCGGACCATCCGGCTCAAGGCTTCCGAAGGCTCGGCCATTTCTCGGGCCATCAGCCGACCGTGCCAGTCCGGCGCGTCTCCCACCACCACGCGCAGCAGGAACGAGCGGATGAAGGCTCGTAAGCGCTCTTCTGCGGACGCTTTTGGGCCGAGTCCGGCATCCGGCGGATACTTCCGCACGGACCACTGATGGGCGTGTTCAAGAGTAGCGGCGAAAAGGCCTTGCTTGTCGCGAAAATGGTAGTTCACCGCGCCAACATGGGCGTCGGCTTTCCTGCAGATATCTCGCACGGTCGCGCCCTGGTACCCCCGTGCGGCAAAGAGTTCCCCGGCGGCTGCGATCAGCCGCTCCTTGACGTCTCCATTGCGCCTTTCCGTGTTTGCCATTTCTTGTCCTCCATGCTGTTCGAACAGCAGTTTCGAACAACTGTTCGAATTTGTCAACAAGAACACCTTCTCGGAGAATGTCCTCGCAAGGCCGGGATCAGCAGGTCGTAATCGAAATGTGGATCAGGGCCGAAGTCAATGAGTGGCGCGCAAGGCGCGCTAGCGGATTCGTCGCGGGTATCGGAGAAAGGGAAAGGCGGCCTGGAGTCCGGTGAGCGCCGCGTGGAGGCGGATGGAAGAGCGAAAGGCCGCCGGGGATGGCGGCCTTTGATCAAAACGTCCGGGCCGCGATCCAGCCGCCGGAGATGAAGGCCGCCAGGGAGCTGCCCAGGTTGACCAGGGCGACCACCAGCAGAATCCGGCACAGGGGGTTGGTCCAGAAGCCCTTCAGGGAGGTGATGGCCTGGGGCAGGTCTTCCAGGTCCGCCACGGTGGGCCGCCGAATCAGGGCCTGGACGAATCCGGCCACGAATCCGGCGGCGATCATCGGATTCAGGCTGGTGAACGGCGAGGCGACCATGGCCGTGAGTACGGTCAACGGATGGGCCCAGGCCAGCACCGCGCCCAGCCCGGCAAGAACGCTGTTCAGGGCGACCCAGATGATGGCCGATTCCATGGCGTGGGCCTGGCCTTCTTTCAGGAATCCCCAGGCGATCAGGGCCACGATGGCGATGGGAATGGCCCATTTCAGGAAGGAGCCGATATTGGATTTTGGCGGCAGGACCGTCAGAGGGCCGAGGTCCGTATCCTGGTGAATGTGGTTTTCTATCCCGGCCATATGCCCGGCTCCGACCACGGCGACCACGGTTTGGCCTGGGGCCTCGCGGATCTTCTGGGCCAGGAACAGGTCGCGCTCGTCGATGAGCCGACGCTTGACCTGGGGGAATTCGTCCGCAAAGGCGTCCATCAGGATTTCCATCTGGTCCTTCTGCTTCAGGGATTCGACAACGCTGTCGTCGATTTTGCCCGCAAAGAGCAGGCCCATCAGCAGTTGCCCGACCATCTTGAATTTTTCCAGAAAGCCCAGATGCCGCCAAGTCCGTTTCAAGGTGATCTCCACCTCCCGGTCCGCCAGGACCAGATGGGCCTCGGTCTCCTTGGCCAAGCGCACGCCCTCGGCCATGTCCGCTCCGGGCTGGATGCCCAGTTGGTCGCCCAGCTTGCGGTAGAACGAGGAAAGGACCAGTTGGGCCAGCAGAAACGGCGTCTTACGCTCCCGGATCACCCGCATGATGTCCATCTTGCGCCAGCCGTCCCGGTCTATCAAAGCCCGATGCCGGGACGGGCACAGTTCCACGCAGATGGTGTCCGGATGAACCATCTCCACCGTGGTCCGGACGTCCTCAACGCTCTGCTTGGACACATGGGCCGTGCCCACGAGATACACGTCCTTCCCGCCCACCCGAATGTGTTTCACGCAGGACGGAAGTTCAAGGGGTTGGGCCTGTTGGTCCGTTTCGGCCGCTTCGACAGGGGGAGATGACGGGGAAGATGATTCTGGGTGCATTCGATTTGGTTCTGGAAAGAGGGATGAAGCCGGGCAGCAGTTCATTTTGAGCACGGCAAAAAATGGAATTGTCTACACCGTGCCGGATTGGAGGGCAAGCGGGCGGCACGGCGCCGTTTTTAGAAACGTCATGTGGCCCTGGCAATTTTGTTGAAGGCGCTGCTCCACAAAGAAGGCTCGAGGACGCTTCCCCTAACATTCCCCGAGCATTGTCTTGGCAAACGCCGAGGTTGCGATATAGGGTCGACTTCGACCTTCACCGCGGCTTGCCGATCTTGGACGAGTCGAATGGAGAAATTCCCGATGCCCCCTCCTTCTCGAAAATCCCTTTTGGAGCCGAAAACGTCTCCCTCCGAGGTCTGGCAAGAATCCGGCAAGCGGAGCGTCGTCCCGGACAACGATCCGAATGAGTTGATCCGGGAGAGCGTTGTCGAAAACGTGCTGGAAAGCATGCCCGCCGGTTTGATGATCGTGGGCAAGGAAGGACGGGTTTTTCAGGTCAACGCTCTTTTGGCCGCCATTCTCGGCTTTTCCAAAGACACGCTGCTGGAGCAGGGATGGAGCGTTTTGTTTATCGACCATCCCGAGAACAACGAGTTCAACGACGCGATCCTGGACGTGATTCAGGAGGCGCGGGTTCGGGAGAGCCGGGAAGTCTGGTACGCGAGGCCGGACGGCCAGTGGTTTTTCTTGAAGATCACCTCTTCGTTCCTGCGTTTCGGCGGGGACGACTGGAGGTTGGTCGTCCTGGTTCAGGACCTGACCGAGCTGCACCTGATGCACCAGCGGGAAAAGGCCGCTCTGGAAGAGAAGCGTCTCGCGGAGCAGCAGCGGGCCGACAGCCTGAACAACCTGGCCCTGTCCATTGCCCACCAAATCCGCAATCCGATCATGACCATCGGCGGGTTCGCGGGGCTCGCCGCAAAGCACACGGACAACCCGGACAAGGTCGCGGAGTATCTCCGAAGCGTGATGGAGTCGGCCCAGCGTCTGGAGCGGATGGCCGCCGCCGTCCGGGAGTACGTCTCCATCGTCCCGGGGACGTTCGAGCGTCTTGCCGTGCAAGACGTGCTGCTCGGAGCCGTCCAACGTGTTCACGAGTGCGCCGCGCATCCCGAAAGAATACTCGAAGTATCCGACTCGCTTTCCCCGGATTGGACAATCCAGGCCGACTCCGGACAAGTGGCCGCGGCCCTGGACGCGATCCTGGAAAACGCCTTCGAGTCCTATGGCGGAGCGCCCGATCAAGACAAGATTGTGACCATCGAAGCACGGGCAAACGAGGACGCCCTCGTCGTGCTCGTTGTGGACAAAGGACGAGGAATTTCCGAGCAGGATATCCCCTTTGTCCGCGACCCGTTCTTCACCACCAAGGCGGTGGGGACCGGAATGGGATTGGCTGTCGCGCAGAGGATCATGGCCCTGCACGGAGGCAATCTGGAGATCACGAGTTCACCGGGCAAAGGCGCCAGGGTCGCCATGATTTTTCCCAGGGCGTGGGAACAAGCGCGAGATTGACGCCTCCTTATCAAACCAAAGCCGCCAGATCATAGGTCTTGGTATCGGTGATTTCGGCCCGGACCAATTCGCCGGGGCGGATGGTTTCGCCGCTGATGTAGGTGATGCCGTCCACTTCCGGGGCCTGGAACCAGACCCGGCCTTCATGAAGTCCCGGCCATTCAGGGCTGGGACGTTCCACGAACACGTCCATTTCCCGGTCCTGGTATTGCGCGAGGATTTCGGCGCTGATGTCGGCTTGCAGCTTCATCAGCCCTTCACGGCGTCGAGCCTTGGTCTTGGCACCGACCTGGCCGGGCAGGGCCGCGGCCTTGGTTCCCGGCTCCGGGCAGAAGGCGAAGACTCCGAGATGGTGAAACCGGGTTTCGGCGACGAAATCGGAGAGCTGTTGAAAATGGTGGGGCCGTTCGCCGGGGTAGCCGACGATCAGGCTGGTGCGCAGGGCCGCTTCCGGAAAATGCTCCCGGACCCGGTCCACCACGTAGCGCGGATCTCCGGTGAAGGGGCGGCCCATGGCCCGGAGGATGTCCGGGTGGGCGTGCTGCAAGGGGATGTCGAAATAGGGCAGCAGAGGCGGTCCGAGTTCGGCCAGAAAACGCAGCAGGCGCGGCGTCAGGCCGGCGGGATAGAGATACATCAGCCGCAGCCAGTCCAGTCCAGGCAGTCCGGCCAACCGGGCGAGCAGGGATTCCAAGGCGTTTCGTGAGCCCAGGTCCCGGCCGTAGGACGTCAGATCCTGGGCCACCAGAATCAGTTCCCGGACGCCCTGCCCCAGAAGCGCTTGGGCCTCGGCCACGATCAGGTCCGGCGGCGCGCTTTTCAGCGGGCCGCGGATGGACGGGATGGTGCAGAAGCGGCAGCGATGGTCGCAGCCTTCGCCGATTTTCAGATAAGCGTAGACCGGCCTGGTGCTGACGACCCGGCCGGACGGCGTTGCATGGGGAAGAGCGTGGCCCAGATCGGCCAGACGTGGAATCAACTGGTCTTCCTCGTCCACGTTCAGCCAGAGGTCCACTTCAGGGACGGCTTCGCGCAGTTCCGCCCCGAACCGGGAAACCAGGCACCCCGCGACCACCAGTAGGGGCCGGGGGTGAAGGCCGGCGATGTCCTGCGCGGTTTCCAGAATCACGCGGGTGGACTCCTCTACTGCCGGGGCGATGAAGCCGCAGGTGTTGATCAACACGATTTGGGCCTGATGGATGTCCTGCACCTCCCGCCCGGGGCCGAGCGCTCCGAGCATGCGCTCCGTATCCACGCGGTTTTTGGGACAGCCCAGGCTGACGCACCAGACGCCCGGCCCGGCGGAGTCCGCGGGGTCGCTTGAAGTCGGAATGGGATTGAGGGTATGGCTTGGCATTCGGGTCCGTTGCTCACGGTTTGAGGACTTTTGGGAATTGCGCCCAGCGCTTGGCACGGAACTCATGGCCCGTCAACCCCACGAGGAATCCATGCATCTTTCAGCAGGTTACAATGAAGCCGTTCGCGTCCTGGAAGCGGCCCAAGGAGACTTTCTGGTCGGACTGGTCTGCCCGGAGGCTGGATCGGTTTCGCGAGACGACGCGGCCCTCTCGTCGATCTTTGCCGCGATCCTGGGACTGCTGGACCATGCGGCGCACGAAACGCATCTTCCCCGCATGCGCCTCGCGGCGTGCATAGGTCAGGTTCCGGCGGCGCACGAGCAGGAACTGACGAAGCGGCGCATCCTCCGGTTCACGGACCCGGCGGCCATGATGGCGGCCCATCCGGACATCAATCTGGTGGTGAATCTATCGGATGACTCGGAAACCGTGCGCACCCTGCGCCGGATATTGCCGCCCTCGGTGGCCTTATTGGACCGCGCCTGCGCGATCTTTCTGTGCTGTCTGCTGGTGATGAACGAGGTTTCCGGTCAATGCCAGACCGATCTGCGCGGCAGCCGAACCCTGCTGAACACCATTGTCGACGAACTGCCGGACGACATTTTCTTTCTGGACGACCAGGGCCGCATTCTGGACGTGAACAGACAGGTCTGCCAGCGGCACGGCGTGGATAAGCAGGCGTTGCTGCATCAATCCAGCAGCACGGTCCCCGCCGGACCGGGCCAGGTGGCCTGCGGTCCGGCGCGCCGGGACTGGCCGGTGTTGACGACCCTTGCGAATCGGCGGGAGCAGGAGACGCTGCAGACCTGGATGGATGAGCAGGGCCGGGTCCACTACTACCAGGTGACCGCCTACCCGGTGTTCGACGAAACCGGGCGGATGCACCGGATGATCGAAGTGCGTCGGGACGTCACGTTGCGCACGGAAATGGAGAAGCGCTTGCAGCAGGCCGAAAAGCTGGCCGCCATCGGTGAATTGTCCACGTACATCGCCCATGAAATCCGCAACCCCTTGTTTGCCATCGGCGGGTTCGCCAACTCCCTGCTGCGCTCCCAGGAACTGACCGAGAACAGCCGGGAAAAGGTGCGGATCATTCTGGAAGAGTCCAAACGCCTGGACAAAATTTTGAAGAACATCATCAACTTCGCCCGCCCCACGTCATCGGAACTGGCGGAAGTGGACGCCAATCAGGTCGTCGCCGAAACCGTACAGGTTCTCGGGATCGGCAGTCAGGAACGCGGCGTGATCCTGGACGTCCGGCTCGGGGAGGAAGTGCCCAGGATCCGGGCCGACGCCGAACTGCTCAAACAGTGCTTGATCAATCTGATCAAGAACGCCCTGGAGGCCATGCCCGATGGCGGGCGGCTCACGGTGACCACGGCCATGGAACGCCGCCAGGTCCTGATCAGCATCGAAGATACCGGTCACGGCATTCCGGTGGAGATCCAGGACAAGATCTTCAACCCCTTCTTCACCACCAAGCGAACCGGGTCCGGAGCCGGCCTGGGGCTGGCCATGACCAAGAAAATCCTCAGCGACCTGGGGGGCGACCTGCGCCTGAGCAGCCGACCCGGCAAGGGCACCCAGGTCGACCTGCTGCTGCAACCCTACGTGGACATGGAAACGCCTGTTGCCGGGCATTTCGACCAAGAACCGCGACAAGAAACGTGGAACAGATAAGAACGTCAGGCGGGATGGCGCCGGGGCAGGGAG
Organism: Desulfonatronum zhilinae; assembly: GCF_900182865.1. Lineage (NCBI taxonomy): Bacteria > Pseudomonadati > Thermodesulfobacteriota > Desulfovibrionia > Desulfovibrionales > Desulfonatronaceae > Desulfonatronum > Desulfonatronum zhilinae. Next base: position 37,924 of record NZ_FXUJ01000005.1, on the reverse strand, counting down.
ACGACCAGGTGGGTCCCTTCGGCTTCGGAGGTGGTGAACCGGATGGTCCCTCCGTGGGTCTTGGCGATGAGCATGGCGCTGTAGGTTCCAATGCCGGAGCCGTGCTCCTTGCCGTAGGTTACGTAGCGATCGAAAAAATGATCGCGGATGTCTTCCGGTATGGCGCCGAAGTTGTGGATGTCGATTTCATGCATCGCACCTCGGAGACTCCCTTGATGGCGGTCTGATCCGTTGTTCTTCGGAGAGCGAACGGCAATGGTGATCCGGGTGCCTTCCGGAGCGGCGTCCACGGCGTTCTGAATCAGATTGGCGAACAGGGATTCGAGCAGGATCGCCTCTCCGGAGAGCATGTATCGGTCGTCCCAGGGCAGGGGGTTGCCGTCCAACAGGTAGGCGAACTCCAAGGACCTGGCGATGGCCGACGGCAGAAACTCCTCGTGCAGGCCATGCAGCATCCGGATCAGGTCGAAGGGTTCCGGCTGGAGTTCGTAAGCGCCTTCCTCCATCTTGAACAGGGCCATGGAATGGCCGAGCATGTGCAAAAGCTTCATGGCGCTCTGGTAGATCGTGGACACGATCTCCCGCTGGCGGTCGGGAAGTTCCTCGCGCAGCAACACCTTGGCCAGTCCGCCTATGCCGGTCAGGGGCGACTTCAGGTCGTGGCGAACCATCCGCTCCACGTCGGCCCGCAACGATTCGACGCGCTTGATTTCCGTGATGTCCGTGAGCATCCCGTTCCAGACCACCGTTCCATCCCGGTTTCTGGACGCCAGGGAGCTGTTCTTGAACCAGCGTATCCCGCCTTCGTCCCGACGCATGGAGAACTCGAACTCCACCGGGTGCTCGGGAGGTTCGGAGCAGGTCAGGGACGTGGAAAAGCGCTTGCGAACTTCGGGATCGACGCGCTCGAAAAACAGTTCCGGTTTCCGGAGCGTACTTTCCGCGGGCAGCCCGAACAGGTTCCAGATGCCCTCGCTGATGAATGTGAAGCTCCCCTGTTCCTCGCCGGAAGCCTGATACTGGTAGACCACTCCGGGGATGTTCGCGGTGATCTCCGTGAGCAGGCGCTTGCTGGCCCGGAGCTCGGCTTCGGCCTGGGTCCGTTCGGTAATGTCCTGGATGGTCTCGATGGCTCCGACGATTTCGCCGCGTTCGTCCCGGCACCGGGCGGCCAGGAAGTACATGGAACGCGCCGCGCCCTGGATGGCCAACCGGTCCGAGGCCTCGAAAGCCTCCGGGATGAACGCGCTGGGGGAAAGATTTTTATCCCGGTAGAGGGCGGCGATTTTTGGTCGGTCCATGGTCAGAACAAGATCGGCCAATACCGGCCTGGACGGCTCGGGATAGAAAATACGAGAGTCCACCGGCTTGCCCAGGCATTCGCTCCTGGGCACGCCGGTCAGAATTTCACAGGCCTTGTTCCAGAAGATCACCCGGTGCTCCGTATCGATCACAAAGGTGGCGATGGGGGTGCCGTCCAGGATCACGGCCAGCAATTTGCGTCGTCGACGGAGCAGATTCTTGATCCGGCGGTTCTGGGTGATGTCCCGCAGGCAGACCAGCATGGCGTCTTGGCGGTCCCAGATGGTCTTGGCGAGGGAGATTTCCACCGGAAACAGTTTGCCGTCTCCGGGGCGCTTGGCCACCCAGTTGAAGTTCAGGACGTCCCCGTCCGGGAGTTTGGCCCGGATGTCCTCGAACTTGTCCAACGGGCCGCGGGGGCGAAGCAGATCCGCGCGCGGACTCAGGGCCATGAGTTCCATGCGGGGCAAACCGAACAGGTCCGCGGCCCTGTGGTTCAGGTCGATGATTCGGTCGGCCGAGGAACAGATGAATATGGCGTCGGGACCGTGGTGAAACAGGGCATGCAGGTTGTCCCGCGCTTCACGCAACGCTTCCAGTTCGCGCCGGTCGTCTTTCCGCTGGTCGCGAAGACGGGCGATTTCGGCGTGGGCTTCATCCAAGGCGGCTTGGAGGTGAGATGCGTGGTCCTGGTCCATGGCTGGCGGGGATGTGGTCAGCGGAGTCAGAGCAGATTGGTGCGTAACAGAAGCAGGCGGACGGAGTCCACCACTTGGCTGAAAAAACCGGCGGGAGCCGCCTCAGCCAGGGTGAAGAGGTCCTCTCTGGCCAGGATTTGATCGCCCAGGACGATCTGCAGTTCGCCGACCTTCTGGCCCCGAAGCATCGGGCCGAGCACCGGCTCGGTCAGGGAAAGGGAGACGCGTCGGTCCAGATCCGGAAGTCGTCCCCTGGGGATGGTCACCACGATGTCCGTGTCCAGGCCGTAGGGCAGCTCGCTTTGACGCGCCTTCCAGACCCTGATCGCGCCCAGGGGCTCTCCGCGAGTATGCAGCCGATGGGTTTCGTAGTGGCTGAAACCGTAGTCCAGAAGTTCCTGGTTCAGTCGGGTGCGGGCGGCCGTGGAGCCCGCGCCAAGAACCACGGCGATGAGCCGCATTTCGCCGCGCATCGCCGAAGTGGTCTGACAATAGCCCGCTGCTCGGGTGTAGCCGGTCTTGATGCCGTCCACGGTGGGGTCGTGGTGAAGCAGGCGGTTCCGGTTGGTCTGGTTGATGTTATTATACTCGAAGTGTCTGATGGAATGCAGGCTGTACAGGTAGGGATGGTCGCGCATCAGGGCCAGGGACAGGGTGGCCATGTCCTGGGCCGTGGTCTGGACTTCGGCCCGAGCCGGAAGCCCGGTGGCGTTGGCGAAGGTGGTCCGGGTCATGCCCAGTTCCTGGGCGGTGCGGTTCATCAGCTCGACGAATTCGGCCTCAGTACCGGCGATGTGTTCGGCCAGGGCCACGCTGGCGTCGTTGCCGGACTGGACGATGATCCCGTGCAGCAACGCGGCCACGGACACGGTGGAGTTCAGATCCAGGAACATCCGGGATCCGGTCATCCGCCAGGCATTTTGGCTCACCCGGACTTCGTCGGTCATGAAGATGGCCCCTTGGAGCAACTTTTGTCCGGCCACGTAGACGGTCATCATTTTGGTCAGGCTGGCCGGCTCCCTCGGGGCGTCGATGTCCTGGGCCACCAGAAGTCGCCCGCTGTCCGCGTCCATGAGCAGATAGGCGGCCGCCGCCGCGGAGGACGAGGGGATGAAGCCCTGGGCCTGGGCGGTGCTCACCCCCGGAAGCAGGCCCGGAAGCAGGCCCGGAAGCAGACTCAAGAACAGGAAAAGCGCCGTCGCAAAAGCGACCCGCGCGGCCCGGTACAGCGGTACTGCGAATTGGTCACGTCGGGGCATGTTCATATTCCCGTTGCTTGGTTTCCAGTTCGTCAAGACGTTCATAAAGGCCGAGCAGGTCGGCCTCGGCCCGGTCCAGTCGGGCGGCCAAGTCGGCCAGAACCTCGGCGTTGGAGACGTTTTTGGGAGCTTCCAAAGCCTGGCGCAGCTCCTGCTCCAAAACCTCGGCCTCCCGAATCCGTTCCCCCATGCCGTCCAGTTCCCGCTGTTCGCCGTAGGAAAGCTTGACCGGACGCCGCGGCTTGGGGGCGGACGGCTTGGCAGCAACGGGTTTGTCCCCTGATTCGATGGATACGGCGGATACGGCGGAGGATGAACGCGCCGTCAGCCACTGAGCATAATCCGAAAAATAGCGCGTCTGACCGTGTCCGTCTTTTCCCGGCTCCAGGGCCAACAACCGGTCGCAGAGGGTATCCAGCAAATAGCGGTCGTGGGTGATCAGCACGATGGCCCCGGGGAACTCCCGCAACCCTTCCTCGAGCACTTCCAGGGTCGGAATATCGATGTCGTTGGTGGGTTCGTCCAGGAGCAGGACGTCCGCCGGGGTGCGCATCAGCCGGGCGATAAGCACCCTGGCCCGTTCCCCGCCGGAAAGCAGGGACACCGGCAGCCCGAGTTGGTCCGTCCGGAACAGAAAGCGCTTGGCCCAGGTGACCACGTGCAGGGCGCGGTCCTGGAAGACCACGGTGTCCCCGGTGGGCGCCAGGGCTTGGCGCAAGGTGGCTTCGGGATCGAGCTGTTCGCGCTTCTGATCAAAGTAGACCATCCGCAGACCGTCGGCCCGGCGCAGCGTCCCCTGGTCCGGCTGAAGCGAACCGTGCAGCAGCCGCATCAGACTGCTTTTGCCCGCGCCGTTGGGTCCCATGATTCCCAGGCGGGTTCCGGGGGAGAGCAGGATATCCAGGTCGGAAAAAAGCACTTGCCCTCCCATGGACAGGCTCACATCCCGGGCCTCCAACAGCCGTTTGGTCTTGCGGCCCGTGGCGTCGAAGGTGATATCCACGGTCTGCTTGAGGGCGTTGCGGGCGCCGACATCGGCCAGTTCGTCCTGGAGGCGATGGGCTTCGTCGATGCGCGCCCGGGCCTTGGTGGTTCGGGCCTTTGGCCCGCGGCGCAGCCATTCGATCTCCCGACGGACCTTGTTGGCCAGAACCTGCTCCTGAACCTCCTGGGCCGCGACGAGAGCTTCGCGCTTGTCGAGAAACGTACTGTAGTTGCCCTCCACCCGCAGGAACCCTTCGGGATAAACGCGGTTCAGTTCCACGATCCGGTTGGTGACGGTTTCCAGAAAGACCCGGTCGTGGCTGACCAGGACAAAGGCGAAGGGAACCTGAAGCAGCAACTTTTCCAGCCAGAGGATGCCTTCCAGATCCAGATGGTTGGTGGGTTCGTCCAGCAGAAGCAGGTCCGGTTCCTGGATCAGGGCCCGGGCCAGAGCCAGGCGCTTGCGCCAGCCTCCGGACAGGGTGTCCACCGGGGTGGAGCCGTCGGGCAGATGCAGGCGGCTGGATATCTCCCAGACGCGCTGAAAGGCTTCCGGGGCTGAATGGCTTTCGAGGAGTCGCTCAGGTGGTTTCTCGACTGACCCTCCAGGCGATTTTTCGGTCAGGGCTTCCAGCAGAACCTGTTCCACCGTGCTTCCAGGAGCGAAGCGCTCTTCCTGGGCGAGATAAACCACGCGCACGTCCTTGCGCCGATGCACCTCGCCCTGGTCCGGTTCTTCCAACCCCGCGATGATTTTGAGCAGGGTGGATTTTCCGGAGCCGTTGGGACCGATCAACCCCGTGCGCTCGCCTTCGAACAGGCCGAGGGTGATGCCGGTGAACAGCGGGTGGGCGGTAAAGGCCTTGGTCAGACCGGTGAAGGAAATGAGAATCGGCGCAGCCATGGTATGGCGTGTACACCACAAACGAACGGACTGGAAGAGAGGCCTGGCGAGGCAAATTCATCATTACGGCATGGTGATTGCCCAGCATGCTATCCACGGACGAGAGAGATATTTTTGTTCAAAATAAGCTGTAACTATTCAGCATAGAGTAATGCCGTTGTCGGGGTCGGAGTCGGGATCGGTAGGTTTATGGTCTCCCGTTCCCTGACCTTCCCAATCGCGCCGTTCGGCGAGGAGCATGTGCAAAATCGAACAAGGGGGTTCATGGTTCGTGGGTTTTGTACCCGAACAATCCTGTTCGTATTTCACCTCTCAAGGAGATTGCCCATGCCCACTGATCGTCCCAAAGGCTCATTGGACGCCGAAAAGTTCCAGAAACTGGTCGTCCGCAAATGGAAGGTTTCCCTCACTCTGGCCGCGATCATGCTGGTCGCGTACTATGGATTCATTCTCGTCCTGGCATTCGCCAAGGACGTTTTGGCGTATAAGATCGGAGAACATCTGACCATCGGCATTCCCGTGGGGATGCTGCTCATTGTCCTGGCCTGGGTCCTGACCGGCGTCTACGTGTTCTGGGCCAACTCCTCCTACGACAAGTCCGTCAAGGACGTGTTGAAAAGCATGAGGAGGGACTAAAATGGACCAGATCGTCACCTCCATCGGCCAGCCCAACATCACGTCCATCGTCTTTTTCCTTTTCTTCATCTGCGCCACCCTGGTCATTACCTATTACGCGGCCAAGAAAAGCCGCTCCGCCTCCCAGTTCTACGCCGCGGGCAGAAGCGTGACCGGCTGGCAGAACGGTTTGGCCCTGGCCGGGGATTATATGAGCGCGGCCTCGTTTCTGGGCATTGCCGGCCTGGTCTCCCTGCGGGGATACGACGGCCTGATCTATTCCATCGGGTTTCTGGTGGGCTGGCCGATCATCATGTTCCTGATCGCCGAGCCGCTGCGCAACCTGGGGAAGTACACCTTCGTGGACGTGGTGGCCTATCGGCTGTCCCAAAAGCCGATCCGCATCGCCGCGTCCATCGGCTCGCTGATGACCGTGTGCTTCTATCTCATCGCCCAGATGGTCGGGTCCGGCTCGTTGATCATGCTGATTTTCGGGATGCCGTATGAGCTGGCCGTGGTCATCGTGGGCATGGTCATGATCATGTACGTGCTGTTCGGGGGCATGCTGGCCACGACCTGGGTGCAGATCATCAAGGCGGTCCTGCTGCTGGGCGGGGCCACGCTGATGGTTTTTCTGATTCTGCTCCATTTCGGGTTCAGCTACGGGGAGATGTTCAAGCAGGCGGCCCTGACCTACGGCGACGGTGTCCTGTCTCCGGGCGGACTGGTGACCAACCCCTGGGACGCCCTGTCCCTGGGCATCGCCCTGATGTTCGGCACTGCGGGGCTGCCGCACATCCTGATGCGCTTTTATACCGTGCCCGATGCCAAGGAAGCCCGAAAATCCGTGTTCTACGCCACGGGATTGATCGGCTACTTCTACATTCTGACCTTCACCATCGGCTTCGGGGCCATGGTCATCGTGGGCCAGGATGTCATCGCCGCCATGGATTCCGGCGGCAACATGGCCGCACTGCTGCTGGCCGAGGCCACCGGCGGAACCATCTTCCTGGGCTTCATCGCCGCCGTGGCTTTTGCCACCATTCTGGCCGTGGTGGCCGGGCTGACCCTGTCCGGGGCCAGCACGCTGTCCCACGATCTGTACGTCAGCGTCTTCCGCTCCGGGAAATCCTCCGAGGAAGAGGAGGTCAAGGTGGCCCGGATCGCCACCCTGGGTCTGGGAGTCGTGGCCATTGCCCTGGGCCTGGCCTTCAAGGGTCAGAACGTGGCCTTCATGGTCGGCCTGGCCTTCGCCATCGCGGCCAGCGCCAACTTCCCGGCCTTGCTGCTGTCCATCCTCTGGCGGAACTTCTCCACCTTCGGCGCGGCCCTGAGCATCGGCACGGGCACCACGCTGGCCGTGGGCCTGATCATCATCAGCCCCACGGTCTGGGTGGACATCCTTGATAATCCCATGGCAATCTTCCCCTTGCGCAACCCGGCCATCATTTCCATGACCGCGGCATTCGCGGCCGGATATCTGGGCTCCAAGCTCAGGCCCGACCCGGAAGCGTCGCGCAGGTACGAGGAACAGAAGATCAGGAACTATCTGGGCGTCGGAGCTGAATGACCCACGAACCCACAGACAGCGACGAAAAACGACGACGGCCCTCGGCTCGGAGCGATGACCCGGACAACCTGTCCGGCGAAATCGCCCGGGCCGAGAGCCTTGCGGACCTGGCCCGGGCCTTCGGCTCGGTCCAGGAGTTCGCGGCCCGTTCCGCTGTCCACTGCCTTGGCCGTTTCTCCGACGGTGGAGATGGGGTCTTCGCTCTTGGTCGGCGGATCGCCGATTTGCGCGACATGATCCTGGTCCGGGTGCATGACCTGGTTTTGGCCGGGACCGGACCGCCTCCGGCGGCTTTTTGTCTGCTGGCCTTGGGCAGCGAGGGGCGCAAGGAGCAATATTTGGCCACGGACCAGGACAACGCCCTGGTTTATGACGATGAAGAGGGGGACGAGGCGGCGATTTTTTTCGAGGTCTTCGCCCATCGATTCGTCCGGATGCTTCTGGAGCTGGGCGTTCCTCCCTGTCCGCACGGGGTGATGATCAACGCCGCGCAGTGGCGTTTGAGCGCCGCCGATTGGGAGCGGGCCGTGGACCACATGAGCGACGAGATGGATGAGCAGGGCATCCTGAAGATGTCCGTGCTGCTGGACATGCGCCCCGTGGCCGGAGCCCCGGAACCGGGCTGGAAGCTCCGGCGGCATTTGCTTCGGCGGATCGCCGAACGTCCTCTGATCTTGCGCTACCTGGCCCGCGAAGCCGTGCGCTTCAGCCCGCCCCTGGGCTTGTTCAACAATTTCGTCGTTCAGAAGAGCGGGGCACATAAGGGGGGGGTGGACGTAAAAAAAGGCGGAATTTTTCCCCTGACCCAGGGAATCCGAACCTTGGCCGCGGAGCACAGCGTTTTGTCGACCTCCACCGAGGAACGAATCACGGGTCTGCTGGAGGCAGGGGCATTATCCGCCGAATTTGGGGCGAGGATGCGGGAGGCCTATGCTTTTTTTCACGTTCTGCGCACCGGAAATCAGGCCGAAATGATCGAAAAGAGGGACAAGCCGGACAATTTCATCATGCCGGATCGGCTTTCCGCGGCGGAGCGGAAGAGGCTCAAGGCCTGCTTCGCCACCGTGACGGAATTTCAGGCCCTGGTGTCCAAAAAGTACGGACTGCATTTGCTGACCTGACACGTAATACCAATTCTACTTCGGCAATGCGTTTTTCGCTTGAGAAAATGCAGTTATCGGGGTCGGCGTCGGTATCGGGATCGGGATCGGGATAGATACTGTTTGTTCGCCAATAATCCTAATTCGACCCCGATACCGATACCGATACCGAAAGAGAAGCTTTGAATTAGAAATGGTATAATTGCTCAGCCGCGCGATTGGAACCTGCGATTTCGATGCGCCGCGGAGGTATCGCATGCCCAAGGAAAACACCCATCTCTGGTTCGCCCGACGGCTTTGGCGCTCGGCTGGAACAGGCGAGGGCGCTCGATCCGCCGAGGCCTTGGTCCAGGCCTACCCCTTGTTCTTCTCCCTGGGCTCGATCATCCCGGATGCCTTTTTCTATCACCCCCTCTCTCGCGGGCGGCGGATGGCCCGTGTGCTGCACGGCTCAGACCCTCGAACCCGGACCGAGGCCTTTGGCCGCATGGCGGCCTGGGCGCAAAAGGACGATCTCGGACGGGACAAGGCCTTTATTCTGGGCTACCTGTCCCACGTGGCCCTGGACAGGGTCATGCATCCCGTGGTGGACGCCCTGTCCGGCAAGCGTCCCGGCCAGGCTTCCACCGGACAAAGCATCGCCCTGCACCGGCTGGTGGAAACGGCCCTGGATCAGCAAATCAACCGCTGCTGCCGTTATCCGCGGATTATCTGGCCCTATCCGGCCAAAAGAGTAGGGGTGCTGCATCGCCTGGCCGCGGAGGTCGGCCTGCGACGCGGCGACGTCCACGCGGCCTTGTCCGTTCAACTCCTGGTCAATCGACTCGTCCAGGGGCGTACCGCCCACGCCCTGGTCCGCGCACTGCACCATCCGCCGGTGCTGGATCTCTCGGTTCTGCTCAATCTGTGCTACGCGCAACTGGACCGAGAGCCCGGTTTCACGGACCCGGGGCACGACGGAAGGGAGGGGTTCTGGCGTGACTTTCATGCCGTGAACTGGTCGAAGTTGTTTGAACGGGCCGAACTGGAAGCCTGGCGGCTTTTCGGTCTCTGTTCCGGATACTGGACGAATCGCCTAAACGAATCAGAATTCCGACGCGGCCTTCCCCACCAACCCTGCGACTAGTGAGTCGGCCATGCATTCAACCCTGACCATCGCCGTAATCCTGGTTCTGCTCTACCTGGGGCTGGCCGGATGGGTCTATGTTCGCCAGGACGCCCTCGTCTATCATCCCATGGCCGAGATTACCCAGACCCCGGCGATCTATGGCCTGGACTATGAGGATCTGACCCTCACCGCCTCGGACGGGGTGAACCTCAACGCCTGGTTCGTTCCGGCCCCGGAAGCTCGGGGCGTGGTCCTCTTTTGCCACGGCAACGCCGGAAACATCGGCCACCGCCTGGATTCGATCCGCATCTTCCGCGACCTGGGGCTGTCCGTGCTGATCTTCGACTACCGCGGCTTCGGTCGCAGCGAAGGACGGCCCAGCGAGGCCGGCACCTATCTGGACGCTCAGGCGGCCTGGGCCTTTCTGGTCGAGGAAAAGGGCGTCGAGCCCGAGCGGATTATTATTTTCGGACGCTCCCTGGGCGGGGCCGTGGCCGCGTACCTGGCCGCACAGATGGGCCGGGAGAAGGCTCCGGGCGCTCTGATCCTGGAATCCACCTTCACCTCCCTGCCGGACATGGCCGCCCGGCTCTATCCCTTCCTTCCGGTGCGCTGGCTGGCCAAATACAGCTACAACACCCTGGGCCGACTGGGCGACGTCCATTCACCGGTGCTGGTGGTGCACAGCCCGGGAGACGACATCATCCCCTACGCCCATGGCCAGGCCCTCTTCGCCGCCGCGCCCGAACCAAAGATGTTCCTGGAAATCTCCGGAGGGCACAATGCGGGTTTTCTGACTTCCGGGGCGAGGTATGTGGAGGGGTTGCGGTCGTTTCTGGAAGGGCAGGTTTCGAGAAAGTACGGTGACGCGGTTGGCGGTTTGGATATTGAAGAGCTATCAGACGCTGATGAACGGGATGAGCGGTACGAGGTGGAGTGAGGGAGGTGAGCGGAAATCGCGATCAGGCCAGGCTGAAAACCCGCCGCAAAGCCTGATCAACCTGGGCCATGACCTCCGCGGCCAGTTCGCCGCGAACGGCCACGAAACGGGATTGATAATCGATTGGACGGGTTTGCAGGCAGTCGGCCACGGATTGCTTGGACAGTCCGTTTTGTTCCGTGGGTTCGATGATCACGTTGGTGACGATGCGCCCTATTTCTCGGTGAAAGCAGTGATCGAAGTGACCTGAATCACCGGAACGCGGGCGTTGTAGGTATCATTGGTGACAATGACGCAGGGACGAACCTTGCCGGTCTCCGAACCTTTGACAGGATCAAGGTTGACGTCGATGACCATCCCTCGTTTCAAAAGCATCACTCCGGCCACTTTACCACCACGTCATCGTTCCATTCTCGTGTTTCCGCATCGTGGGAATACGTCTCGGCGTACAGATCCGCGGATTCCCGCAGCCGCTGCTGCTCCAAGTCACTGCTCAGGCGGTCCAGAGCTACCCGGACCAACTGACTTTTGTCCTTAAACCCCAACTCTTTGTATTGCTCAATGAAACTGTGTTGCGGCTTGTCCAGGCTGAATTTGGCTTGAAGCATTTATCCTCCTTCTTGTTGCCTTGAGAGGCCAAAATACAACCCCGATTTTAGGCCCCCGAAGTTGGGCCGTCAAGCAGTTTCGCGGTGTAAACGACCTGCTCGATAGGCAGCTTGACCTTGCGGTGCGTCTCAGTAGTGATACCGGCAGGAAATGATCGTGATGAAGGTGTCGTCCACCGCGTAAACCAAGCGGTTCGTCTCATCGATCCGCCGTGACCAGAATCCGGCCAGGTTTTCCTTGAGTGCTTCAGGCTTGCCGATTCCTTCGAATGGAGAGCGTTGCGCATCGGCAATGAGTTTGTTGATCCTTTTGAGCGTCTTTTTATCCTGGGTTTGCCAGAACACATAGTCAGTCCAGGCCGCGATGGTCCAGGCCAGGCGCCTATTCATCGGTCGTCTCTCTCTCGACCAGCCGACCCTCCCTGTACTGCTGGATGGATTCCCGCAAATGGTCGACGTTGGCCGGAGATTTCAGCAAATGCACGGTCTCCATCAAACTGTTGTAGGAGTCCATGGACATGATCACGGCGGCAGGTGCGTCTCGCCGGCTGATAATGGTGCAGTCCGCGTCGTTGATCACGGTGTCGAGCACGGCTTTCAATCCGTTGCGGGCCTCGGAAAAGGATACGATGCGCATGGTTCTTTCTCCTAGTTGATGTACAAGATATAGTACATGGCCTTTGCTCGCGTCAACGTTCATCCCTGCCCGACAGTGACGTTGAGGTATGTCCAGTCGGGTGTGGGAGCGCTCGACTGGACATGACTGGAAAGAGGCCGGATCGGCATCCCGGCGAAAGACTCCGAGGAGCGGTCAATCCCAGCCGTTGACAATCCCGTCGTTTTCATCAACTTCACAAGGTGTTTGCCGAAGCAGCCGATTGGCTACGCTTGCCGCTTCCTTTTCGCCCTTCAAACAGGAGAATCCATCATGTCCACGTCACTGATCGTCGCCCTTGTCTTGATTGTCGCCCTGGGCTTTCTGGTGATGCGCATCTACAACCAGTTGGTCGCCCTCAGGAACCGGTACAAGAACGCTTTTGCCCAGATCGACGTGCAGCTCAAGCGGCGCTACGATCTGATTCCCAATCTGGTGGAGACGGCCAAGGCCTACATGGCCCATGAACGGGAGACCCTGGAAGCCGTGATCGCGGCCCGGAACCAGGCCTACGGTGCCATGCAGGCAGCGTCGGCCAATCCGGGGCAGGCCGCGGCCATGGCCGGTTTGGCCGGGGCCGAGGGCATGCTGTCCGGGGCGCTGGGGAAGCTCTTCGCCCTGGTGGAGAGCTATCCGGACCTGAAGGCCAATCAGAACATGATGCAGCTCAGCGAGGAGATGACCAGCACGGAAAACAAGGTCGCCTTCGCCCGGCAGGCCTTCAACGACGGAGTGATGACCTACAACACCTACCGGGAGTCCTTTCCCCAGACCATCTTTGCCGGGATGTTCGGGTTCAGCCCGGCTACATTGCTGGAGTTCGAGGGTCGGGAGTTTCGGGAAGCGCCCAAGGTTCAATTCTAGGCTGGGTACATCATGGATTTTTTTGAGAGCCAGGAACGGGCTCGACGCAAGAGCGCGGTGCTGGTGGTGCTGTTCATTCTGGCCACCATCGGCATCGTGTTCACGGTCTATGCCCTGATCTATCTGTTGCTACTGACCGACGCGCCCAACGCGGCCCAGGCCTGGCGGGAGTTCAAGAGCATGGCCGACCTGCTGGCCATGCTGGGTGCGCTGATCCTGGCCATTATCGGGTTCGGGACCATTTTCAAGATGGTCCAGCTCCGGCGTGGCGGGGCCGCGGTGGCCGAACTGCTGGGCGGACGGCTGGTGATGCCGGACAGCGCCAACCCGGATGAGCGCAAGGTGCTCAACGTGGTGGAGGAAATGGCCATTGCCTCGGGTCTGCCCGTGCCTCCGGTGTACATGCTGGACCAGGAGAGCGGCATCAACGCCTTTGCCGCGGGCCAGAACCCCGGCGACGCGGTGGTGGGACTGACCAGCGGGGCCGCCCGGCTGTTGACCCGCTCGGAGTTGCAGGCCGTGATCGGGCACGAGTTCAGCCATATCCTGAACGGGGACATGCGCATGAACATCAAGCTGATGAGCGTGATCCACGGGCTGATCATCCTGGGGCTGGCCGGGCGGGTGATCCTGCGGATGACCGTCTATGGCGGGCGGTCCCGGGATCGTCGGGGTGCTGCCTTGCCCCTGGTGCTGGGCGTGGGCTTCATCCTGGTGGGCTCCCTGGGGATGTTTTTCGGGAGCATGATCAAGGCCGCGGTCTCCCGGCAACGGGAGTACCTGGCCGACGCCTCGGCGGTCCAGTTCACCCGCGACTCCCGGGCCATGGCCGGGGTGCTGAAGAAGATCGGCGCGATTTCCCAGGGGTCGCGCCTGGAGCACGCCAACGCGGCCCAGGCCAGCCACATGTTTTTCGCCCAGGGCGTGAACGTGCTCATGACCTCCCTGTTCGCCACCCACCCCCCCTTGGAGGAGCGCATCCGGCGGGTGGAACCGGGCTGGGACGGAACGTATCCGGTCCTGCCAGCAGTCACGTCGGACATTCCCCGATCACAAGCGCGAACGTCAACGGGCGTGTCCGCCGACGAGTTCGGTTTTTCCGCCCTGAATTCGGAACAGCACCCGAAACAACGCCCCCCTTCCCCGCGGACAGCGGCCCGGTCCAGCGCTCCGACAGCCGGTGACCTGACCGCCTCGGTGGGGCGGCTGGACGATGTCCATGTCGCCCAGGCCCGTCGAATCCGGGAGCGCATCCCCAGCGTATTCCTGGACGCGGCCCACGACACGTCCCAGGCCCATTGGGTGTTGTTCGCCATGCTGCTCAGTCGAGATCAAGGCGTGGCCAAGGCCCAGCTTGCGTTGTTGGACAAGATTTTCGGGCCGTCCCTGGCCCGGGAGGTGGCCAATCTGGCACGCCTGGAACTTCCCAGGGAACTGCGCCTTCCGTTGATGGATATCTGCTTCCCGGCCCTGCGCCGGATGCCGTTTGATCGCTATCCGGCGTTTCGTTCCGCGCTGCACGGGATGATTCAGGCCGATGGACGGGTCGGGCTGTTTGAGTGGGCCGTACACCGGGCCGTACTGCGCCATCTGGAGCCGTCCTTCGAGCCGGGTCGGCCCTCGGCATTTGGTCACGTGGCCCTGCACCAGGCCGTGGATCAGACCTCGCTGATCCTCTCCGCCCTGGCCCATGTGGGGGCCCGGGCCGAAGACACGGCCATGGCCTTCGAGGCCGGGGCCAAGGAACTGCGCCTGCCCGGCCTGGGGCTGCGCACTCGAGAACAGTGCGGCATCCAGGCCCTGGACACGGCTTTGACCAAGCTGGTCCGCCTGCGCGAATCTTCCAAGCGCGACCTGATCACGGCCTGCGCCGCGGTCATCGTGGCCGACGGCCAGGTCTCCATCGCCCAGGCCGAAATACTGCGGGCCGTTAGCGACGCCCTGGAATGCCCCATGCCGCCGCTGTTGCCCGGGCAGGTGGCGGGGGCATAAAATCCTTAATCATCTGCCGGAGAAGACCATGACTGTCGTGGAAATTTTGAAGCAAGCCGGAGAGTGTGAGGATCATGTCTTGAGAGAGCACGCGACGTTACTGGCTTTGTCTAAAATGAGTCGATATGAAGCAGAATGTGCGCTGTTCGAGGAAAAATACGCGGAACCATTCCATGCCTTCAAGGAACGTGTTCGGTCGATGCTGAACGAAGAAGACTTTCAGATGGATGACGACTTGATGGATTGGGAATTCGCTCACACCGCCCTGTCCTGGTGGAAAGACAAGTTGGAAGAAATTCGCCATGTTGGCTGACATTGTCGAACAGCACAAGGAGATTATCGCATCCTGGACAGTAACGCATTTCGACAGGGAAGGCGCAAACCTTCGATTGAAGGCGTCAATAGTTTTTATTGACGGCAGTTTGCTCTTTATTCGTCAGGTGGTGGTCAATGGGGCTATGCTTAAATATGCCTACCATTGGCAGACACAGGGTGATGCCTTAATCATCCGCTGGGACAACGCGGAACATTGGCCTGACGTCGCCACTTTTCCTCATCACAAGCACGTTGCTCGTGATGGAGTAATTGATGTCTTGCCTTCCAAGGGGGCTGACTTGCATGAAGTCCTGAGAGAAGTCGCCCTCGTTCTTCAGTCAGTCCATCCGTCATCGAACCTTTCCGCTTGACCTCTCGTGATCGCTTCCAAAACAGACACAAGGGCCGACCATCCGGCTCCGAAGGACTGGTTGCGCGCGAATGCACGGTCGGTGCGCGGGCTGTTGCTGGCGGGGATCGGCTTGGCGGCGGCGGCCGGGGTTTTGGTGATCGTTCAGGCCGGGTTGCTGGCCTGGGTGGTGCATCAGGTCCTGTTTGAGGCGGCCGGGCTGGAGGACGTCTTCGGAGCGCTGGTGGCCCTGCCGATACTGATGCTGATCCGGGCCGGGCTGGTCTGGGGCGGGGAGCAGTTCGGGGTTCGGGCCGCGATGCGGGTCAAGAGCCAGCTCCGGATGCGGGTCATGGACCACTTGGCGGCTTTGGGACCGGAACGGCTGCGCGGGCGCTCCAGCGGCGATCTGGCCCATCACGTGGTGGACGGGATCGAAGGGCTGGAGGCCTATTTCGCCCGGTATCTGCCGCAGGCCGCTTTGGCTGCTTTGCTTCCCCTGGCCGTCCTGGCCTTCGTCTTTCCTCTGGACCTGATCAGCGGGCTGATCCTGCTGTTCACCGCGCCGTTCATCCCCCTGTTCATGTTCCTGATCGGCTCCCGGGCCGAGAAGCTGAACCAGCGCCAGTGGCGGCGGCTGGCGCTGCTGAGCGCCCGGTTTCTGGACAGCCTGCAAGGCCTGACCACGCTGCGGCTGTTCAACGCCACCCGTCGGGAAGCCCGGATCATCGCCGAGATCACCGACGATTACCGGGAATCGACGTTGTCCGTGCTGCGGATCGCCTTTCTCTCCGCCCTGGTTCTGGAGTTCTTCTCCACGGTCAGTCTGGCCGTGGTGGCCGTGATCATCGGCTTCAAGCTGCTCTCCGGGACCATGCCTTTCCAGGCCGGGTTCTTCATCCTCTTGCTGGCCCCGGAATTCTATCTCCCTCTGCGCACCCTGGGCGTTCATTATCATTCCCGGCTTTCGGCCATGGCCGCTTCCGAGGGGCTGACGGCCCTGCTGGCCGAGCAGCCTCAGGTGTCTGGCCGCCAATCTGAGCGCTGCCCGGCATGGTCCTCCGTGGACCTGGACATTCAGAATCTGGATTTCAGTCATGCACCGGACCGACCGGTGTTGCGCGGCTTTTCCCTGCGCGTTGCGCCCGGAAGCCGCGTGGCCCTGATCGGGCCCAGCGGCGTGGGCAAGACGTCCCTGTTGCGGTTGCTTCTGGGCACGGCCCGCCCGGAGGGCGGACGCATCCTGGCCAACGGGACGGATCTGGCGGACATGGACCTGGGACACTGGCTGCGGCATGTGGCCTGGATGCCTCAGAATCCGTATATCGCCCCGACCACGATGTGGGAGAACGTGCTGCCGGGTGGTGCTTCCGGACCGGCTGGACAGCCTGGAATGCAGGACACGGTGGACTGGGACGCCCTGGACGAGATCGCCGCGCTGACCGGCCTGGATCGCGACCTGACCGCCATGGCCCAGGGCTGGCAAACCCGGGTCGGCGAGGGTGGGACCGGGTTGTCCGGTGGGCAGCGCCAGCGGTTGGCCCTGACCCGGGTTTTGGCCAGAACTCTGGCCAACCCCGCGCCGTTGCTGCTTCTGGATGAGCCCACGGCGCACCTGGACGACCAGGGTGTCGAGGTGGTGTTGGACGCGCTGTGCAAAGTGTCCGGTGGATTTTCCGGTGGACTTTCAGGCGGTTTTTTGGGCGGACTTTCGGGCAAACGGACCGTGATTGTCGCTTCCCATGATTCCAGAGTTCGGGAGTTCGCGGACATGGTGGTGGAACTCGCGTCGCCGAAGGATGCGCGTTCACAAGAAGCATGCCGGGACGGTGGGTGATGCGCGTTTTTCGACTCCTGCTCTCCATGGCTCGGGCCAAGTGGCCCTGGCTGCTCCTGGGTCTGCTCTGTTCCGTGGTCACGGTGCTGGCCAACATGGCCTTGCTGGCCCTGGCGGCCTGGTTTCTGGCCTCCATGGCCCTGGCCGGGGTCAGTGGAGTGCTGTTCAACTATTTCCTGCCGGCCGGGGCCATCCGGACCCTGGCCATTGTCCGCAGCGTGGGGCGCTATTTCGAACGGCTGGTCAGCCATGACGCCACGTTGCGCCTTCTGGCCGATCTGCGGGTGCGGTTTTTCCAGCGTCTGGTGCCCCTGGTGCCCGCTGGCCTGAGCAAAAAAGACGGACGAGGAGGGATGCACAGCGCGGATTTGTTCAGCCGGTTGCGGGCGGACATCGACCTGCTGGACAACTTCTATCTACGTCTGCTCCTGCCAGCCGGGACGGCGGTGTGCGTGGCCGGGGTCGCTTTCTTTTTTTTCTTTTTCTTTGATCCGGGCTTGGCTCTGGGCGTGGCCGGACTCTGGCTGCTGGCCGGGGCCGTTCTGCCGGCATTTTGTCTGTATCGGGGCGCGGCGGACGGCGCGGAACAGGTGCAGGCGGCCTCCCGGCTGCGTTGCCTGGTGGTGGACGGCCTGCGGGGCATGGAGGAGTTGCTGGTCTACGGAGCCGGACCCAGGCACCGGGAACTGGTTCAGCGGGAGAATGACCGGCTGATCCGGCTGCAAACCCGGACGGCCCGGCTGGAGAGCATGGCTCAGGGCATGGTGGGGCTGGCCTCCGGGCTGGCCATGTGGCTGGTGTTGTTGTCAGGCATTTCCCTGGTGGGCTCGGAAGATTGGTCCCCGGCCACGTTGCCCATGCTGGCCGTCCTGGCTCTGGTCAGCTTCGAGGCTATTTTGCCCCTGCCCGGAGCGTGGCGGATGTGGGGCCAAATCCGGATGGCCGCGGGACGCATCCTGGAGATCACCGAGGCCAGGGCTCCGGTGACCGAACCTCTGGAGCCGCGGGAAATGCCGTCGGAAGGAGATCTGGTGATTCGCGATCTGTGGTTCACCTATCCAGGAGGAACCTCAGACCGCGATAAACCGACGCTGCGCGGCTTGAATCTTGACCTGCCTCAGGGCGGGCGGGTCGGCATCGTGGGATCCGCCGGGTCCGGCAAGACCACCCTGCAGCAGATTCTGCTCAGATTTTGGGAGTACGACCACGGCGAGATCCGGCTTGCCGGGCGGGAATTGCGCAGCGTATCCGGCGATGAAGTCCGGGCCCGGATGGCCGTGGTCTCCCAGCATGTGTTCCTGTTCAACGCCACCATTGCCGAGAACTTGCGCCTGGGGCGTCCCCAAGCCACGCAGGCCCAGCTTTGGGAGGCACTGCGCACGGCCCGGCTGGATGAGTTCGCCGCGTCCTTGCCAGAGGGGCTGAACACCCGGGTCGGTCAGTTGGGGGCCAGGCTGTCCGGCGGTCAGGCCCGGCGGCTGAGCGTGGCCCGGGCCCTGCTCAAGGACGCCCCGATCCTGATCCTGGACGAGCCCACCGAAGGGCTGGACGCCGGGACCGAGGCCGAGTTGTGGGCGGAACTGCTCCCTCTGATGCAGGGCCGTTCCGTGCTGCTGATCACCCATCGCCCGGCGGGGCTGGAATACATGGAGCGGGTGTATCGGCTGGAGCAGGGACGGTTGGTTCCCTTCCGCCGGAATATTTAGCTGTGCGGCTTGCGACAGGCCGATTACCACCGCCAACTCCAATCCCACCGGGCAATATTCCACCCCCCGGATCTCGGGCTCGATCCAGGCTCGCCCCTCCCCGCTCCGTTTCACCCCAGATGGATCTTCTCTCCGTCCACCGTGACTTCTTCCCTGGCCAGGATGTCGGCTTGTCCGGCCTGGACCGTGAAACGTTGCTCCACTTCGGTGCGGATGGTTTCGGCTCGGTGCAGTTCGAAGCCGGTCAGGCGCAGCACCCGGCCCAGGCGTGACGTGAGGTGCGCGGCGGCGAGGCGGATCGTCTGGCCCAGGGCATGAACGGACTGCATCCTGGCCTCCAGGGCCTTAGCCAGGACATCCAGGCGGGCGAAGCGCAGCTTGCCCTCCTTTCCGGCCAGGGTCACCTCTTCCCCGCAAACCATGGCCGTCTCCCGGCCCGTCAGGTCCAGACTTCGGGCGTGCAAGGCGCAACGCCCCCGGGAGACGTCCAGTTCCAGGTCTCCGGGAAAGCGCAAGGCCCGGGCCGATTCCTTCTTTTCTAAAATATTGAGCACATAATGGACGCCGCCGGAATGGCGCATCACCAGCACCACGTCTCCAGAGGCCGGCTCCAGGAGGCAGCCGTCGGCCCGCCGGGCCGTCAGTTCCGCCGAAGCGTCGGTAGGGGACACCCGCCAAACCTGTCCGCCGTCCTGGTCGTGAGGGCCGTCCAGGATCACGCAGACCTGGAGTTCCGGTCCTGCCGGATGGCTTTGGGGACGTGTTCGAGTCGGCGGGACCGCGGTTCGACGTCCCTGGACCACCCGCAGGGCCGGGCGGGAGGACGGTCGGGATTGGGACGGGCTTTCCTGGCCGTGGTCGAGGGATTCGGCGGGATTGGGCATGCGTTCCTCCTGAAGGGTTGCCGTGGATATGCGTTTTGATTGTCCACGGAATACACGGAAAATCACGGAAAAACAGGGGCTAATGGAGATTTGGCGTTACGGCTTCAACGGTTTGGACCGCCAAGTCTCGGCAGCGGCCAGGGGATCGTCGGTGCGGCGGATGGTGGAGGCGTCCGTGCCCTGCCAAAAGGCGGCGCGCAGGTCCGTGCGGTGCATGTTGGTCCTGTGCATCCGGGCCCTGGTGAAATTCGCTTCGGTGATCACGGCCCGGGAGAAATCCGCGAAATCCAGTCCGGCGTGATGAAAGTCGGTCTGGGTGCAGTCCGTTTCGCACAACCGGGACTCCTCCAGGCGGGCGTCGCGCAGCCGGGCCTTGACCAGAACGGCTCCGGAAAAGTCGGCCCCGTGCAGGCGGGCGGTTTGCAGCCGGGCCAGCGTCAGATCGGCCTCGATGAAGGCGACGTATCGCCCGTGGGCCGTGCGCAGATCGGCCTCGCGCAACGAAGCCTTGCTGAAGTCGCACTGGGTGACGTCCTGGCCGCTCAGGTCGGCCCTGTCCAGCCGGGCTTTGGCGAACATGGCCTTGCGCAGGTCGCAGCCCGCAAAGGCCGCACCCGAGAAGTCCGAACCACCCAGCAGGGCCATGGACAGGTTCGCATCACGGAAAATGGTTCTGGTGCAGTCCATGGATATCAGGCTGGCCCGGTGCAGGTTCGCGCCGGAAAAACGGGCTCCGGCCAGGGTGCAGCCCTGGAGCACGACCCGCTCCAGGTCGGCGCGGAAAAAGTCGGCCCGGTCGCAGGCCACGCGCCGCCAGGAGGCCAAGCGGGCCCGGCATCCGCTCAGGTCCGCGGCCTCCAGGTTCACGCCGAGCATGCAGACCTGGCTCATCCGGGCCTCGGCCAAGACCGCCCCTTGGGCCGAGCAGTTCGTGAAGTGCGCGCCGTGCAGGTCCGCGCCCCGGAACACGGCCCGGTCCAGGCGGACCCGCTCCAGGACCACCCCGCGCAGTTCCTGGCCGGAAAAGTCCATTCCCGAGCAGTCCACGCCCTCCAGATGGCGCTGTTCACGCAGTGTTTTGAGCACGTCCGCCGTGTTCACGCCGTCTGCTCCAGGATTCCCGGTCGCAGCGGGGTCCGGTCCAGGTTGACGTCCGAGCGGGACCGCAGGGCCTGGAGCGTCGGAGGATCCAGGACGCAGCGGTACAGGTCCGCGCCGAACAGGTTCAGGTCTTCCATACGCGCCCCGGTGCAGTCCGCGAAGCGCAGCGAGGCCTGAAACAGGTTCACGCCCACCAGGCGGGCGCGATGGAGTATGGCCTTGATCAGGCGAGCGCGACGGGCCGTGGCCTGATACAGATCGGCCTCCGACAAGTCGGCCTTGCACAGGTCCGCCCCGTCCAGATCGGCCCTGCTGAAATCGGTCCGGGCCAGGATCGCGCCGGACCAGCGGGCGTCCTTGAGGTCCGCGTCCCGGAACACGGCTCCGGTACCGTCGGTCTCCAGGTCGGCCCGGGAGCCGGGCAAGGCCGCACCACTGCACTCCACCTCCCGCAGGTCCGCCCCGTTCAGGCGCAGGTCCCGGCCGTGAAGGCTATCCATCCTGGCCTTGCGCAGATTGGCCTGGGTGCAGTCAGCACCGTGCAGGTCCGCCTGGCTCAGGTCGGCCCCGGAGAGGTCCGCGCCCTGAAATCGCGCCCGCCGCGCTAGGCATTCCCGCAGGTTCGCCCTGGTCAGGCGGGCTTGTTCGAAGACCGCGCCGTTCAGCCTGGCCCGGCTCAGGTCCGCCCCGGTCAGGTCCGCCTTCCTGGCCATGGCCCCGGTCAGGTCCGCCCCAGTCAGGATCACTCCGGGCCAGGCCGCCCCATCCAGGATGGCGCGGCGCAGATCCGCCCCGGCAAGGTCATGGCCCGCGAAATCGCACCCACTCAGGTCGCAACCGGCCAGGCCCTGGCCGGAGACATGCCGTTCCAGGGCCTGTTCCGTGGTCAGGCGGCCAAGGTCGTCCGGACCTGTTTTCTCGGCGACAGAGGGAGTCTCAGCGCGTTTCCCTGACGGAGCGCCCAGCTTCGCGGCCAGAACGCCCAACGCGGCCTGGACTTCCTGAAAACCGCTCAGGGCCGACCCGACGCCCTGGCGGACCTCGGGCGGCAGGTCATCCCTGGCCATCAGGGCGTGCAGCCCGGCCAGGCAGTCGTCCTCCGAACCCTGGGCCGTGGTGGCCGCGTCGCTCAGCATCCGCTGGGCCATCTCCGGATCCAGACCGTGGCGGCTCAGCAGGGCCGCTGTCTCGGCTTCCACGGCCCGGGCCGTCTCCTGAAGCCCCTGGAGCAGATCGTCGGGCACCGTCCCGGCCTCGATTTCCCCTGATTCCGCGGCCTTTTCCGCAAGCAAGGTCTCCACTTGGTCCCGGCTGACGCCGATGGAGTCCAGATAGCCCGAAACCTCCTGCTCCAATACCGCGACCAGGCTTTGCAGGCTGGACTCCCCGGCGTTCGCCGACGCGGCGGCCGGCCCAAGCCCGGTTGCTCCCACAACGCCTGCCGCGACGAGGGGCGCCGATGCGGAGGGCTCGGGCGCGGGGTTGGGAACGTCCAACTCGGTTCGGAGCTTGCCCCCTGGGATCAAGGCCGCCAGACATTGCTCTTTATATTCCTCCGTCGGGAGCGGTTCCTGGTCCAGCCCTTCCAGCACGACCATCACCGCGGCGATGTCCGCGCATTCCTCGTCCCTGGTCCCGGCCACCGCGCGAAACAGAACCACGCCGGTTTCGGTCTCCGGAAACAGCCACACGGTTTCCAGGCGGGAGGGCGCTTCGATGAATTTTCCGCTGTCTTGCGGTCGCCTCAGCAGGAAGATTCGCGCCCGCAGCTCCGGCAGTCGGCCGTGAAGAACCTCCTTGCCCGGATGCATGCCCTTGATCAGGAACGGTTCGCCGCCGCGCAGAAAACCGGGAAAGCGCTGGTCCGGAGGCGCGGTGCAGGCGTATTCCGGGTTCTGGTCGCTGGGCGGCCCTGGCCAGTCGCGTTCCAGCCACGCACCGTCCACCGTACCCAGGTGACGCTGCCGCGCGGGCCACTGGGCCGGAATGGCCGTCAGGCCGGCTGGCGGGGTTTTCTGACGCGGAAAGGCCACAAAATGACCGGGCGCTTCCACCAGGGGCAGCGGATGGACGCCTTGCTTCAGCCTGCCGTGGCCCAGGCCTTGAGGATTGTCCGGATATTCCGGTCCGCCGTAGGCATGCCGCCAGTCCATGGGAATGCGGGTGAAGGGGCGGGGGGCGGTGGGGCCGTGAGATCGCCAAAAGCGGGGTCCGAAGACGTGCAGGCGCTTTTGCAGGCCTCCCACCTGGACGAGAACTTCCTTGCCCCGGACCGGATTGCGTGAGCAGCACGCGCCGTAGACCAGATACTCCGCCCTGGGCTTGGGCAGTCCGAAGTCCAGGGCCTCGCCCTCGGGCAGGCTCTGTTGGACGTGCCGCCAGAGGACGTCCTCCCGGAGCAGTTCGTGATCGGCAAAGGAAAAACAGGCCATGGCCCCCAGAACCAGCGAAAAGTCCCCGTCGGCCCTCGGTTGGTTGGATGGCCGGGGATGGGCGGCGTAGAGCAGGGAAAGGGTGTCGGGCTTGACGACTTTCATGGCGGATCAGCCCAGCTTGATGAAGCCGTCGGCGTCGATCTGAACGTTGCTCATGGCTCCGTCAGGGGGGACGGGACTGACGATCTTCACGCCTTGTGGCGTGACCTCCACGGAGTTTTCGCCGCACTCCATCTTGGCGCTGTTGCGCCTGACGCTGATGATGCCGGGGACCAGGGCCACGTCTTCCAGCCCCAGGTCCGCCACGAGCTGCTTGGCGTCCTCGTCGTCCGGTTCCAGCCGTTCCATCACGGCCCCGGTCTTGTCCAGCACCACCTGGGCCCCGCCGGGCTTGATCAGGGTGATGCCCTTGGATCCGAGGATGATCTGCACCGCCGCGGCCTCCCCGTCGTCCTCGGCGTCGGCCTTCATGGTGTTCTTGAGCACCACGGCCTTTTCCTCGTCCAGGGAAACGGACAGGGTGGATTCCTGGATCTGGCCGAACTTGTCCGTGACGGCGACCCGGGTGGAAAAGATCGCGTCCGGGCTAACGTCGCAATTGACCGCGATATTCGCGCCGGCCGGGTCCAGGGTCAGTTCAGCGGTGCTCAAGGCTTTGGCCTGATCCACCACGGCCTGGACCAGCTTCTTGACCTCCTTGGCCGCCTGCATGGACAACCAGCCCCCGGCCAACAGCGCGGCCAGACCCCCGAAAAAGGCCGCGTTCTTCCACATCATGCTGCTGTCCTTGAGGAAGTGCTCGTCAAAGGGCGCGGACACGCCCATGATCCCCAGCCCGGCCGCGGCCGTGCCGCCGATGCCCATGGCCAGGGCCTTCTGGGCCGCCTTGACCTGCTTGTTCATCTCGGCGGAGTAGCCGCCGGAGATGGAGAAGGACTTCATCCCGGCGGTGGCGATTTCCTGCTTCAGAGTGCTGGCCTTTTCCCCGAGATAGAACTCCGGCCCCTTGTCGTACTCGATGCGGGTGGCCAGGGTGGCCCCGAAGCGCATGGCCACGGCCAGGTCGCTCTTCAGCCCCGCGCAGATATCGTTGACCACCCCGCCGGTGAGGTTGTTCTTGGCCCCCAGCACGGCCTGGTTGGCCGCGCCCATGACGAACAGCTCGTAGCCGCCGCCCGTGCTCACGCCGATGCTGCCCCCGCCTCCGGGCACGTGGGAGCCCAGGACGATACCGCTGTCGTGAAACGGGGAGTACAGGCCGATGAACTCCTGGCCCTTCTTGTCGCCCAGGACGATCTGGTTGCCCCCGGCGCTGCGGATGGCGTTGGCCGGGCTGTTCATGTCCCGGACCGGGCTTTGCTTCTCGAAATTGGGCACCGCGTGGGCGATCACCGGGCGGTCCGGGTCGCCGTCGATGAAGGTCAGCAGCACCTCCGTGCCCTTGAGCAGCGGAAAATGCAGGCCGCAGTTCTCTCCGGCATAGGGCGTGGCCATGCGCAGCCAGGTGGACGCCTTGCCCCCGCCGCGCTCGGCCCGGTCAAAGGGCAGCCGGACCTTGTAGCGGCCGTGTTCGTCCAATTCGGCGTACTGCCCGGACCCCGCCGCGTCGATGGTCGCGGAGATGGTCCCCGCGATCCGGGGCCTGGCCGTGACCTGGACCGGGCGGAACTGGGTGGTGGCCGGGATGCAGGAAAAGGTGTTCCGGTAAGAGGGCTCTGCACCGTCAAGGCCGGTCGTCATGCCACCCTGAGTGCCGCCGCCCTGGCCCCCGCCCTGACCACCTTCGTGGCGCACGGAAACCGTCAGGTATTGCTGGTTGAAGGACTCCCGGAAGTGCCGCCGCAGCGTAAACAGGTAGCCGGGCCGCAACGCCGGCAGGGAGCTTTGACCGTGAAAGACCTTTTGCCGCGCCCCGTACTCCTCGGCTCGGACCCTGGCCATTCGCTCGGCCTCGGCCCGGCTGCGGACCTGCTCCCCGTACAGATAGACCTCGCCGCGCCCGTGTTCCTGGATTTGGGCCCGCCCGGCCATTTCCAGGCTGGGCTTGCGATAGTCGTAGTCCCTGACCAGGACGTTCTTGGGCTGACAGGTCTGCTTCAGGGTAAAGGCGCTCACGTGCCTGCCCGTGGGCGCGTCGGACCGTTCGGTACGCGGGTGATAATCCAGGTGTTCGTAGCCCGGCAGCGGTACATGGGCGATGTAGGTGTCCGCCACCAGGAGCTTTTCCATCCGTTCTTCCTGCTCGAACCAGTAATAGGCTCCCTCTCGCTCCAGCCAGCGGGAAAAGAAGTCCAGGTGGGATTCGTTGTACTGGCAGACGTATTCCCAGGGCAGCTGGCGTTCCTTGAAGCGCATCTCGAAATCCTGGTTCAGGGCCAGCCCGGCGTCCTTGAGCACCTCGGCCAGGAATTGATCCACCCGCTTGTCCAGAAAGACCTGATTGTGCCGGATCAGTCCCAGCCACCACAACCGGGGCCGCAACTCGGCCCGGTAGAAGGCCGTCTTTCCGTCCTGGTGCAGCTGCTCGAAGCTGGCCAGAATGCCGTGATAGGCCATGTCCGGCCCGTGGGTGACCTGACTTCTGAGCACCAACCGGGCCGGCTCGCGCATCACCGCGTCCAGGTCCACATCCGCGACCCCGGACCGCAACAAAATCTCAAACCGATACGCCGCCCCCAACTCCTCCTCACCGGAAAAGCTGACCACGTCGAAGGTTTCCTCGGAAAAGCCCTGGCTGATAAAGGCGAACGCGCTGTCTGTTTTACGTGGCATGGAGATTCGTTACCGCCTTTCACTACATGGGGACTTCAGTTCTTCTCTGTCGCTTGATGATTGTCGTCAAGCTGCGAAGCGCCTCGTTGACTGATTCATGGTCGGGAAAAAATTTAGTTTCACGCGTATGTCGATTGAATCAATATGTTTACCCAAGTTTGCCTTCTTGTGTGCGGCCATATCTCTTCTGCTATCCCCGGTAGACATCCCGACGGTGTCCGATCCGGGTCACGCACACTGAGTCTCCGACTATCGCAAAGATGACACGATAATCACCAACACGGAACTTCCTCAGTCCGGCGAACTTGCCCTTCAGCTCAGGACAATCATCCGCGGCCTCCGGCAGCTGGGAAGCCAACGCGCTCAGAACCCGTTCGGCTTCCGTCTTGCCCAGCTTCCGTAGGTCACGCGAAACGGACTTCTTGAATGTGATCCTATAGAGCAAGCTCGGACCTCATGTCCTCAAGCGAGATGGTCGCATCGGTCGGATCGTTCAGGCGATCGAGAGCAATCTGCAAATCCGCTTGCTCTTCGAGATAGGCTTCAAGCGCTTTCTGAATCACGAAAGACTTTGAACGTTCGGTGGCGCTGGCGACTTCACCGAGTTCGGCCGCCAGGCGCTCTGGAAGACGAACAGAAACGGCTACACTCATCGGGTTCCTCCTGTATCAACAGACCCTGCTGTATCCAAATGTCATACAATGTAATACTTGAACAGGAAAAGCGCAAACAGTCCCGTCATCGAGAGAACCCAAGACACACCCATGTATTGCGGCAGTCCGCGCATGGGCAGTCAGAGGGGGCCATTTTGGTTGCGGCGTATCGCCGCCCGAAAGTCACCCCAGAGTCAGCACGGTGAACTGGCTGGGTACGGAGCACATGCCCGGAGCGTTGGGGAGCATGCCCATGGCGTTCTGGCCGGTGACCGAGGTCAGGCGTTGCGCGGGAGGGCCGTCCACGAAAATGGTGAAGCAGCCAAGGAGGTATGCGGTTTCCCCGGCCTCCAGGTGCGAGACCACGCCCAGGGCCACGCCGGGCTGGTCGCCGACGCTGACCAGTCCCTCGGAGAGCTGGTTCAGGGCGGGCATGCATTCGACGAGGATGTTGTAGGCCGCGGGCGCGGAGGTCACGGAATAGGCCATGTTCGGATAGGGAATGGGAATCGGGCCCACGGGCGTGGGGGTCAGGCAGACGTCGGGAAAGGCCATGTCCATGCCGCAGCCCATGTTCAGTTGAAACATGATTGCTCCTTGCGATTGGAGGTTCGGGATTGGTGTCCGGCTTGGCGGCGTCAGCCCAGATGCACTTCCTGGCCGTCCACCTTGACGAATTCCTCGGCCTGGACATAGCTCACGCGACCGTGCAGCAAGGCCGTGTCCCGGGCCAGGGTGCGGCTGGTTCCGGCCTGGGTTTCGTCCAGGTCCTGGACGTGACGGTGGCAGTCTCCCAGGCGCTGGGTCCAGGTTTCCGCAGTGGTCTCCCGGTCCGTGCTGGACTCCCGCCAGACCGAACAGACCGCTTCCACGGTCTTGCCCAGCAGGGAAAAGGTATGCGTCAGCCAGCGGGCGGTGGTGGCCGCAAAGGACATGCTTGGAGCCTCGGCTTCCAGGTTGTCCCCGGCCCGCAGGCGCAGGTCGGTCCGGGCCATGATTTCCACGGGGCCGTGCGCGGCGTTCATCCGCGCGCCAGCGGCCAGGTCGATGTGCATCACCGTGTCCGGGGCGGCCCGTTCCAGCACGGCCAGCACATAGGCCGCGTCCTTGCGGCGCCCGGACAGGGAGACAAGGGCCAGATCCCCGGCCTCCGGTTGAACAAGACAGCTGGCCGCGACCTTGCAAGAGACCGGACCGGTTTCGGTCATGGCCACCAGCAGGCCGTGTTCCGCAACAAGAATCCGGGTTCGGACCAAGGATTGGGCCGGCTCCTGTTCCTGCGGCGTTGGGTCATCCAACGACTTGAACTCCTGGTCGATGTCCGGGGCATACTCAGGGAAATATGAAGTCTGCATCACGGTCTCCTTTGTGTCCGCACGTCATGGGTGTCTGATAGGCGTCTGGGGCGGCGGGCGGTTGTCGGCATTGCAAAATTCCGGTCAGGATGGCTTACGCGGGCGGGGCAAATGCCTCGGATTGCGCCAGATCCGGGTCCGGGCCTCGCTGGTAAAGCGTGTTGGCTCCGGTGAACACGGTCTTGTCCTGGATGGTTCCGTGCATGCAGGACAGGAACAGGTTGGCCCCGGAAAAATTCGAACCGCTCAGGTCGGCATGGCTGAAGTCGTTGTTGAAGCAGTTGGCGTCCATGAACAGGGACTCCATGATCCTGGCCTTGGGCAGTTTGGCGTCCGCCAGGTTTGCCTTGCGCAAATCGGCACGGGTCAAGTCTGCCTCGCCGAAAAAGGACTGTTCGAAATTGCCGCCCCTGGCCCGGACCCCGGCCAGGACGGCACCGGAGAACATGCACTGCCGGGCCGTGACGCCTTCCAGGAGCGCGCCGGTCAGGTTCGCGCCCTGGAACACGCACGTTGAAACATCGGCATTTTGGAATGACGCGCCGGTCAGGTCCGCGCCCATGAAATTCACGGAGCGTAGTTTCTGGCCGGAAAAGTCATGTCCGGCCAGTTTGGCCGCAGACAGGTTGACCCGGTCGAAGGTCACCCCGCGCAGGTTGACGCCCTCCAGAACGGCCTTGCGCAGGGTAATCCGCTCCAGCACGGCGTCCTGAAAGTCCGCCCCGGTCAGATCGGCCTCCAATCCCACGCATTTCAAAAAGCGTCCGGCCCGGAACACGGCCCCGGCGCAATTGGTCTTGTCCAGGAAGGTCCAGTGGATACGGGCTTCGGAGAAATCAGCACGGGAAAAGATGGAGCCGGAGCAGTGGCAGCGCAGAAAGTAGGCATGGCTCAGGTTCGCCTCGGTAAAGTCCAGGCGGCGCAAAAACATGTCCGTGAACGAGCATTCGGAAAAATCCGCGTTCTGGAACGTGCAATCCGCGAATCCGGTCTTTTCCAGGCGCATGCCCGTAAAATGGGTTTTGTTCAGATTGCACCCCCTGAAGTTGGCCAGATGCAGGTCTTCGTGACTCAAATCCATGCCGGACAGGTCCGCGTCCAGGATGGCCTGCCTGGCGGCCAGGGCCTGGCGCAGGGCTGTCAGACTCATGCGTTGTTTTTCGCTGCTCATCGACTCAGGCCCTCCCGCTGCAATGCCTGCTCATGGGTGGCCAGCAGGCTGCGTTTCAGGTTCACGCCCTCCATGTCGGTCTGACCGAGCACGGCCCGCCAGAAGTCCACGCCATAACAGTTGGCCCCGCGCAGGTCGGCGTTGACCAGGCGGGACTTGCGCAGCGAGGCCAGATGCAGGTTGGCGAAGCGCAGGTCCGCGGCTTCCAGGCTGCATTTCAGGAAGCGGCAGCGCTGCAAGCCGGTTTTGCTGAGATTGGAGCGGGTCAGATCGCAGGACTCGAAAATGGTCCGTTCGAGGCTGGAGCCGCGCAGATCCGCTCCGGAGAGGTCGGACTTCCGGCAGTACCCTTGCTTCCAGGTCACGCCGGTCAGGTCCAGACCGGGAAAGGCCGAATCGTGGGAGATGCGAAACTTGAACAGATTCGAGCCGGACAGGGTCACGTTTTCCCCGGTGCAGGTATGCAGCAGGGTCGCGTCCGTGGTGATGCCCACGAAAGAAGCCTTGTTCAGGCTGACCTTCTTGAACACGCATTTCTCAAATCGCGCTCCATTGGCCCGCAAGCCCGCGGCATCAGCTTCCGAGATCACGGACAGACGCAGGTCGGCTTGTTCCAGGATCAGGCCCGTGCACACGCCCTTCTGGAAAATAGCCTGGTTCAGTCGGGCCAGGGTCAGATCCGCTGCGCTCAGGTCGCAGGTCTGAAACACGGGCATGTCGCCGCGCGCTTCCCGCAGCCTGGCCTGGGCAAACACGCACTGCTTGAATACGGTTCGGCCCAGGATCGCGCCGGACAGGTCGGCCCCGGAAAAATCGCAGTTCTGGAACAGAGCCCCATCCATCCTGGCGCCCTTAAGGGTCGCGCCCTTGAACAGGCAGGCGTCGGCCCGGACTTCGGTCAGGTCCAGGCCGGTCAGGTCCTGCCCGGACAGATCAAGGCCCTTGAGGGTCGCGCCCTTGATGTCCGCCTCGCCGGCCATGGCCTTGGCCACCATTTCCGGAGGCTGGGGCCGGAACCTGGCCGGATCGATTCCGGCCTTGGCAAAGGCGGCCTGGGCCTCGGACGGCGGCTGAAAGGCCTTGAGCCGGGCCATGCCGTCGGATTTTTGGGCGTCCCACTGCGGTCCTATCCCACGCATTTTGGCAATGGCCTTGTTGAACTCGGCCTCCTTTTCCGGGGTCAACGCGGCCATGCTCTTCATCCTGTCGCGGATGGCCTCAACCTGATCGGCCCGTGCGTTGAGTTCCTCGGTCATGGAGCGGGGGGCGGTGGCGGGCAGCGTCTCCGGGGGGATAAAACCCTCCTTGGCCATCCTGGCCTTGGTAGCGTCGGCCCTTTGCAGCAGGTCGGCTTTGCGGGCGTCGAATGTTGCCTGCTTGGCCGCATATCCCTGGGCATAGCCGCCCCGGATCTGGGAGCTGATGCCATCGGCGGAAATGACGTCTTCCAGCTTTTTGGCTCCAGGCTGTTTGGGCGCACCCGGAGCGTCAAAAATCAATGAATGCCGGGAGGCCAATTCCGGAGACAACTGCTCCACCACGGCTTGCCGCAGGTCCTTGGGGCCGTGGTGGGGGCGAAGCAACCCTCCGGCCTCGGGCAGCAGGGCAAAGCGGCAGCCGGGCAGGGCTTCCAGGAAGGCGTTTTCCAATCCGGCCCAAATCCCCTGTTCAGCCAAAACCGCGACCACCAGGGCACCGCTCTTTAGGGCATCGTCCGCGGGTTTGGGCAATGTCCCGCCCGGCTCGGAGCAGGTCGCGACATGGGCGAAATCGCCCACTTCCTGCTCCGCGAAGGCCGCGGACAGTTCGTCCGGCACGATGACCACCACGCCTTGCTCCGTGGCCGCTTCCAGAAACAACGGCTCTTCCAGAGATCCCGGAACAAGCAGTTCTTCCCGGGCGGTTGCCAATGGCTCGGGGCGGATCAGCAGGCGGACCAGATGCGGACCGTCGAAACGAGGCAGGACCAGACCGGCGGGAATGGTGAAGGTTTCCTGGCCCGGCTTGGCTTCCAGCCCCCAATTACGAGCCTGCTCCTGAAGCGGTTCCGGGTTCCAGGCCAGCCAGCGGTTGGTGATGGTTTCCCGCTCCAGCCCCAGATCCCGCAATTGGCGCTGCTTGTCCTGGTCCAACTTCAGGTTCAGCCGCCAGGATACCAGCAGAGGGAAGCCTCGGGCATGGAAGGGAGGTTCACCGGACTTGCCCAGGATTGACTCCGGATCGATCTCGCCCTTGACGATCAATGGCTGGATTTCCGGTCTTTTCAAGATGTCCTTGGTCTTGCCCACCATTTCGTCCCGTTGCTGCTCGATCTTCCTGCCCATGGCCACGAGTTTGGCGCTCGTGGCCTGCATGGCGTCGGCCCTTGCCCGGAAGCGGTCGAAGATGGAGAAGTCGATGGGAACCATGTGCCCGAACCGACCGCGCAGGTCCGTGGCCGTGATTTCCACCGAGGCAATGGTCTGGCGGACCTGGGTCAGGTTGGCGTCCATCAAGCGGCCCAGATCATCCGGGCTGTAAAGCATGGTCGGATTCCGGCCCTGGTGCGCGGACAACCGCTGCTTGATCATCTTGGGCAGGTTCAGGACCTTCTTGGCCGCCCTGGCCATTTCCTGCTGGTATATCTGCTGCTTGGCCGGGTCAAAGGGGACGGTCAGATCGGCCTTCTTCAGTTGCTCGTCACGGTAGTGTTCAATGGGCTTGGGCGGTTGCGAGGGATCTTCGTCCGCGGTGAACAGCCGGGCCAGATCAGAATATTCATCGTCCGCGCAGCGGACCAGACCGCGAAACAGCAGCACGCCGCGCAGCACGTCCGGGAACAACCACAGGGTTTCCGGCTTCAGCCCCACTTCCTCGAACGCTGCCCTGGCCAAGTCTTCAGGAGTTTCCGTGCTGCGGCGGGTGACAAAGGCCCGCACCCGTCTGGTCGGCAGGCGGGAGTGGATTTCGGCCATATCCGGGTGCATGCCCGTGATCAGGATCTTTTCATCCCCGGCAAAGTGCCCGGGCAGAAACTGATCCTCCGGCGCGACGCAGAAGAACTCCATGTTCATGTCGTCAGGCAAAGCCGGCCAGCGCTCCTTGAGCCAGGTTTCGTCATATGTGCCGTTTTTTCTGGCCCGCTCGGGCCACATCACGTCCAGAGGCAGAACGCCGGCCGGTTCCGGCCGATCCGTGGGCGCGCCGATCAGAGTCCGGCCCTCGATGTTGGGCAGGGGCACTGCCGTGTCGCCGTCCGACAATTGGATTTGCTCAATGCCCCTGCCCAGGGGATTATCCTTGAACTCCTTGCCGCCAAAGGCATGCTCCCAGTCCAGAGGCATCCGGGCAAAGGGCCTGGCCTGGGTCATCCGGGGCAGGCCTCCCGGTCCTTCCAGCCAGTAGCGGTCGCCGAAGACATGCAACAGTTTGTCCACGGGCCCGATTCGCAACCGGACCAGGGCCGCGGGCACGGAGGTCCCTCGCGGAGCATGGCAGGCCCCCAGGCAGATCACTTCGCCGTGGGGCTTGGGCCAGCCCTGGTCCAGACAGTGCCTGCCCAGCAGCGGGCTCAATTCCTGCCACAGTTCCTGTTCCGTATGCAGGGTGTCCGGGGCCGTGAGGTCGAAATAAAGCATCAGTCCAAGACTTAAGTAGTTCACGCCAAGGATTTCCACCGGGCGATTGATCAGGGCGTGCCGACGTTCCTTGAAGATTTTCATGGCTCCACGGTTTCCTTGATCCCCCACAGTATAGGTAATGATGACCGGGGGCGCTCAGAGTTTAAATTTTCTCTTCGATGCCCAACAGCTGGGTTTTGTCGCCAGTAATCTGCATCATTGCTCCGGCGGTTTCCGTTTCATCGAGGATGGAGGATAACGCCTCACCGATCATGGCTGTTCTTGTCGCAAGCACCTGATCCTCTTCCGCCGCGATTCTTCTGACTTGGCCGTTCAAGTCCTGGGTGGCCATGGTCAGCCGCGACACCTGGGCGGAAAGGTGCTCAGAAGATGCCGACATGCTGGCCATGCTGCCGACCAGCTTGTTGTGGTCAGCGATGAGTTTGTTCACTTCCCCTTGCAGATGTTCCTTGACTCCCTCCAGCTGATCCTTCTTGGGAATGAACTCCTCCTCCATTTCATGGAAGGTGAGCTTCACGCCGAGCCCCACCTCGGCTTTCAAACCGGCTTCAAGTGCAAAAGCCTCGGCCAGGGACAATTCGACTTTATCGCCGATAAAAACTTCTTCAGCCAAAAGCAGCTTGCCGTCAAAGGAGTTCCCCGCGACCATGGTGGTCTCGGCGCCACCCACGAATTCCGTTGTTGCTCCGTCAATAATGTACCGCTCCTCTCCATCAACACGGATATACTCGTCGCCGTGGACAATGGTGCAGGAATCGCCGGATTCGAAGGTCAGGGTCTTTTCGGATTTGATCTTGATGCCGTGGGTGTTGTCGTGCATGCAGTCGCCCTGGGGGTCTTCCACGTCATCCAGTTTGTTTTTCTCGTGGTCGTCGCCCGGGTCGTTCTTGAATCCGACGCGGATGAAGGACCCGGCCGTGGGCGAGTGCATCAGGATACGTTCCTTGCCCTTTTCATCCTCCATATGCAGGACGTTGCCGCTGCCGGAAACCAGACGGACCTGGGTCTGATTTTCGTCCCGGACCGGGCTGGGCGTTTCCGGGTTGGGCACGGCGCCGGAGATCACCGGACGGTCCGGATCCGCGTCAATGAAGGACAACAGCACTTCGGTACCTTTGTGCAGCGGGGCATGAAACCCCATGCCTTCCCCGGCGTAGGGCTGCATCATGCGCAGAAAGGCCGATGCCTTGCCGCCGCTGCGTCCGGACAGGTCAAAAGGCAGGATGACCTTGTACCGCCCGTACTTGTCCAGTTCGGCATACTGGCCCGATCCCGCGGCGTCGATCCTGGCGGAAAGGGTTCCGGCGATTTGCGGTTTGGGCGTGACCCGGGCCGGGCGGTACTGGGTCGAGGCGGGAATGCATTGGAAGGTGTTCCGGTAAAACAGATCATCCTTGGCATCCAGGTCCGTCAGCCCCAGCCCGCTGAGCAGATAGCGCTCCTGGCTGCCTTCGTGCCGGACATGGGTGGTCAGGTAGCCCTGGTTGAATTCCTCGCGGTAATGACGTTGCAGCTGAAAGGTGTATCCCGGGCGCAGGGCCGGGATGGAGGACAGGCCACGGAACACCTTCTCCCGACAGAGGAATTCCTCGGCACGAACCTTGGCCAGGTGGTCGCCTTCGCTCTTGTCCTGGAAATGCTCCCCATAGAGATAGATTTCTCCCCGCCCTTTGTCCTGAACCAGGGCTTTGCCCTCCAGATCCAGGGTGGGCTTCATGTAGTTGTAGTCCTTGAGCAGGACGTTCCTGGGCAGAGGATTCTGCTTCAGGGTGAAGCGCTTGATCACGTGGTCCGCCTCGGAAGCGTCCAGGCCGGACGGCGGCGCATACGTCATGGTTTCGTGGCTGGGAAGCGGGGCATGGGCGATCAAGGTGTCCGAGGCGATCAGTTTCTCGCCCTGCTCGCCCTGCTCAAACCAGTAATAGATGCCGTCCCACTCCATCCACCTCGAAACAAATGCGAAATGGGACTCGCCGTACTGGCAGACGTACTCCCTGGGAGTTTCTTTCTCCTGTAGTTGAAATTCGAAATCCAGCCCGTGGGACAGGCCGCCGTCCTCCAGCACTTCGGGCAGGAACTCGTTCAATTTCTTGTTCAGAAAAATCTGGTTGTGATGGGTCAGGGTCAGCCACCACAGCCTGGGACGCAATTCGGCCCGGTAAAAGACATATTCCCCGGCCTGATGCATCTGCTCGAAGGAGGAGAGAATGCCGTGATAGGGCAGATCACCGGCTCCGGTGAGAGAACCTTTGATGGTCAACGTGGCGGGGTTCTGAAGCACCGCGGTCAGGTCAACGTCCTCCCGTTCGGAAACCAAAAGAATATCGAAAGAATACAGCGTCGAAAGTCCCTCCTCTCCGGAAAAACGGACCACCGTGAACGTGTCCTCGGGCAGGGCCTGACTGACAAAGGTAAAGGCATTTTCTTTCAGGGTCGGCATGGTTTTCCTCGTCGGTTGAAGTTCGATCCGGGCTTCCCGGGGATAACCCATCCGCGGCCCGTGGTCAGGCCATGATCATGACCTTGTTCTGGCTGGGCGCGACATTGCTGCCCACGGCATTGCCGTCGTTGTGCTTGGTCGGGTTGCCCATGAACACGGCCGGATTGCCTTGCAGCTTGACCTTGGTGCTGCCCATGATGAACTCCGCCGGTCCCATGATTTTGCCGGACACCACGCCTCCGCCGGCGGTCCCGGCCTGGTCGCCGTTGGTGGGTTGCATCTTGGAGGCCTTGTTCAGGGCCGGCATGCCGTTGATCAGAACCTTGGTGCACGCGGGATTGCCGGTCTGGGGCATGCCCGTGTTCGGGTAGGGTATCGGTACGGGCCCGGCGGGTGTCGGGGTTTGGCAGACGTCGGGCATGGCGAAGGCCTGCCCCTTTTCCTTGGTGGTGGCGAACATAGGGCGTCCCTCGTCATCCGATATGGATGTGTTTGCCGTCCACGCTGACCTCTTCCTCGGCCTGGACGGAGGCATGTTTGGCCTTCAATGCAAAGCGCTGCCTGACCTTGGTACAGATTCTTCCGGCAGTGATTTTTTCCGTGTCCTCGACCGTCCGGAAACAGTTTTTGACCCGCTGCGTGACCCGTTCCATGACCGAATCGAAAAAGCGAACAACCAGTGAGGCCTTTCCAGCTTCTGCCCGGCATGTTTCGGCCCGCAGGCACAGGTCCAGGAAGCTGACCCTGCCGTTAACCCCGGCCAATTCCACGCTGGGCGCTTCCAGGGAGAGGGACTCCCGGGCCGCCAGACTGATCCCGTCGGCCTGGATCACGGCCTGTCCGGGCAGGACGACCGTTGACCGTTCTCCCTGCTTGATCAGGACGCTGAGAATAAAGGCTTCGGCCCCGCTGCCCTCGGCCACGAGCACGAGGTCGTGGATTGCCGGTTCAAGCAGGCATCCGTCCGCCTTTTGGGCCCAGACCGCATACCCCGTATTGGTTTCAACACGAAAGCGTTCCTCCACGCGTCCGCTGACCCGTCCGTGCGACAGGGTCAGGGGGCGGGTCTCCCGGTTGGTTTCCACAGCAACTGCATTCAGCATTTGGTCTCCTGGTATTTTTGTCTTTATCCGTCCGTTTTCGGGGGATGGTTCAGAACTGTTGACACTTCCAAAATCGAACCGCCCGCTTCGCTAAAGACGCCAGGGTAGCCAAGTAGAGATTTTGACTTCCGCTGGAAAGATGCGGAAGTCAAAAGACCTGCCGCCTCTCGGGCAGTGAAAAGCAGGCCGATGCGGCCAGGGAGAGTAACAGCGTTCTCACTCACGGAAACTACGGCCCGTCAGATTCATGTCGTCTGGGAGAAAAGTTTTCATTAGGCCCTCTCAGATTATCAAATGGATGTGCTCATCCCAGCTTGATGAAACTGCCTTGAACACCAATGGACTCCGAACTAAGCGTAAAGGTCTGGGCTCCGAATTTCATCTTAATGGAGCCATTGTCGATGGAAACCTTCTTCCCCCCCTGTTCCATCTCGGCCAATGTTCTTGCCAAGGTAATCCGGCCTTCGGTTCCGGTGCCAGCCTCGGCCATCACGAATCCGTCGCTCACGATGATATCACCAGTTCCTTTGGCCAGCTTGACATTGTCCTCGCTGACGTTGATCGAGCCTCCGCCCTGTTTCTCCAGGCTCACCCCTACTTTCTCCACGATGATCTTGCCTCCTCCGGCTCCTTGAGTTGTCTCAGGGCGTTGGATGACTATCGAGTCGTTGCTTGCGGGATTAATTTTAATAAACGATTCAGGTGTGATTCCTCCTCCGGCCCCAAGGTGTATTCCTTGATTAGCTTCAACCGTGGTGTGAATTTTTATTCCGCTATTATCCAGATTAATCTCCGAATAGGCATGTTCCAGTGCGGTGTTCAATTTTTTCAAAATGGAGCGCATGGCAATTACCTGGGCTATTATTCCCACGGAAATAAATCCAAGACTTGTCCAGCCTACGGTGTTGAATGCCTCCTTACCCTCTTTTTCTTTCGGGAAGATTAATGTGGCCATATCCCCCCCAATAATAGCCGAAGCTGCGCCGACCCCTGCCAGAGCGCCCATCATGCCTTTTCGAACCTTGGTCAACAGAAGTTTTTTCGCCGGGTCGAGCCCGGCCCTGATTTCCACCTTGTCCACCCCCAGTAAGTCGGAGGAATCCTTGATGGTCTCGGAGGATTTCCCGAATTCGAGGTGGGTGCCGTATTTGAATTCCAGGGATTCGGACAATTCAAAGGCGAATTTTTCAGCAAAAGTGATTTCCGTGGCCATTCCAACCATAAAATCGAGTTTCGAGCCTAAGGTGTAGTAGCTCTCCGATCCCAGGACAAAGGAATCTTCCTGGCCGATGACCAGTTCATGCTTGTTGCCCTTGGACTTGACCTCAAAACTATCAGGACTTTGCTTGCCCATCCATATCCAGCTCCCGTCACCCGCCCCGTCCGAGGCGAAAAGGCCAACGCCCTCCTTGCCCTCCTGATCCTCGAGCACGACCTTGTGGCCCGAGCCGGACTCGATCCTGCTGGAGGTCTGTCCGGCCGAGGTGATCACGCTGGGGGTTTCGCTATTGGGCACCGCGGACTGGATCACGGGTCGGTCCGGGTCGCCGTCGAGGAAGGTCAGGAGCACCTCGGTGCCCTTGT